>JBMFOW010000124.1:0-4631 GCA_049969455.1 bacterium
AATTAAAGTTTTTGACTGCTTTTTTTTATTTTTCTGCTTTAGATGAATTATATCATACTTTATTATCTTTAGATGAACAATCTAAAATAAATCAGGGGTTTTTAAAGATTTTAGTAGGTCTTAATATTGATAAAAATATATATGGTATTTATGAATATTATAAAAATAAAAATAATGATCAGGTTTTGAATATTAACGATATAAAAGAAGAGTTTTTTAAATCTATGAAATTAGTGTTTACTTCTAAAGATCTTGATGATCCTAAGATTTATGAGCAGTTTAAGTTTTTTTATAAATTATTAAAAGAAGGTAAGTTATTAATCAGGAAAACAAAAGAGCCTGTACATTCTAAGCTCTATTTATTTAAATTTGATAATGTTATTACACCTGCTTTGTTTATTACTGGTAGTAGTAATTTGACTTATGCGGGATTAAGTGGGCAATATGAATTTAATGTTGAGATTAAGGATTATGGTTTTGATAAAGCTGAGGAATATTTTGATAAGCTTTGGTATAGCTCTGTAGATATTAGTTTAAATGAAATAGTTAATGTAATAGAAAAGGATACTTTTTTTAGGAAAATAACTCCTTTTGAGGCTTATGTTTATATATTAAAAACTTATATTGATTTAAATAGGGCTGATGAGGTTGAGTTGGATATAGAATCTATAATGGGAGCTAAAGGGTATAGGCCTTATAAATTTCAGCTTCATGCGGTTTCACAAGCAGTATCTATGATTAATTCTCATAATGGAGTTATATTAGCTGATGTTGTAGGGTTAGGGAAAACTGTTATTGCTTGTTTAATAGGTAAGTATTTAAGGAAGCGCGGGTTAGTTTTGTGTCCTCCTCATTTAATTGGTGATGATAATGCTAATTATGGTTGGAAGAAGTATCTTAATGAGTTTGAGTTATATTCTTGGCAAGTTAAATCTATTGGTAAGCTTGAAGAAGCTTTAGAATTTGTAAGAAATAATCCTAATATAGATATTATTGTAGTTGATGAAGCTCATAGATTTAGGAATCAGGATACTAAGAGTTATTTTTTACTTTCTGAGATTTGTAGGGGTAAGAAAGTTATATTGATTTCTGCTACTCCATTTAATAATAAGCCTTCTGATATTTTTGCTATGCTTAAATTATTTACTATTCCTAAGAAATCTACTATTATTTATGAGCAAGATTTAGAGTTTAGATTTTGGAGTTATCAAATTGAGTTTCAGAAATTAGCTTATATAAAGAAAAACTATAATTCTGGAGATAATAAGAAAAAAGAAAGAGCTTTAAAGTATTATATAGAGATTTTTGTTAATAAAGAATTTAATGAAAAATCTGAATCTTTAAGGGTTAATGAATTAAAATATGAAGATATAGAGAAAGTAGATAAAAGGATAAAAGAGATAGCTACTGAGATAAGGAATATTTTGGAGCCTGTTGTTATTAGGAGAAATAGGTTGGATTTAAAGTATTATGGGGAGGATGTGGATTTCCCTGTTGTAAGGGATCCTATTGCTGAGTTTTTTGAGCTTAATGATGAACAGTTAAATTTTTATGATGAGATTTTAAAGATTTTTCTGCCTTTTGATGAGGGGGGAAAATTTACTGGAGCTATTTATTTCCCTTCTCGTTATGAAAGAAATATAGATTATAATTTAATAAATGATGAATTAAATAATTCTTTAAAAATGAAAAACGAAGATTATTTTTTAATGGTTTATCAAAAGAATTTATATGATCTTATAAGACGATTGCTAGTTAGGCGTTTTGAAAGCTCTTTTAAATCTTTTATTGATAGTATTAAAAGATTTAAGCAAGTTAATTTAAAGATTCTTGAGTTTATAAAGCATACTAATAAATTTATTTTAAATAAGAAATTAATAGAGGATGTTGTTGAGTTATTTGATGAAGATAACCATGAAGAAGCTTTAAAAAAATTGCAAGAATATGAACAACAATTATTAGAAAATTCAAAAACTGCTAATAGTAAATTTCTTAAAGTTTATAAAATTGATGATTTTAGTTTTAAGGGGGATATTTTTATTGAGGATATAAAAAAAGATATTGAGTTATTTGATTTTATTATAAATAGGGCTAATGAGTTAAATCTTGTAGATAATGATCCTAAGTTTGAGCAACTTGTTAAGACTATTGATAGGTATTTATCTAAAAATATTAAAGTTGTTGTATTTTCTGAGTATATAGATACTATAAAGTATTTGGAGGATAAATTAAAGAGTATTGATAGGTTTAAGGATATTGTTTTAGCTGCTTATGGGGATTTATCTAAATCTGTAGTAGATGCTATAAATCAGAATTTTGATGCTCAGTATAAGAATCAAAAAAATAATTATCATATTTTGCTTTCTACTGATAAGTTATCTGAGGGGTTTAATTTGAATCGGGCTGGGGTTATTATAAATTATGATATTCCTTGGAATCCTGTTAAGGTTATCCAGAGAGTTGGTAGAATTAATAGGATTGGTAAGAAAGTTTATGATGAGATTTATATAGTTAATTTTTTCCCTACTGAGATGGGGGCGGATATTTTGAAGTCTCGGGAGATTGCTGGAGTTAAAATGTTTATGATACATAATATTTTAGGTGAGGATTCTAAGATTTTTAGTCCTGATGAGGATCCTCAACCTTCTAATTTATATTCTAAATTAACTAAGTTACCTGATGAAGAACAAGATGATAGTTTTTTAGCTAAAATTTATAATGAATTTAATGAGATATCTAAGAAGTATCCAGAAGTGGTTAATAATATTGAGAATTTGCCTAATAGGGTTAAGGTATCTAAGCCTTATTCTAATGATGAGATTTTAGTTTTTATAAAGAGGGGTAATGATTTATTTGTTCTTTATAAGGATTATTCTAATAAGAAGGTTTTATCTGTTCCTTTTGAATCGTTTGCTTATGAAAGAATAAGATGTGATTTTTATACTCCTGCTTTAGAGTTATCTAAGAATTTTTGGAGTAATTATAATTATATTCTTTCTAAGAATGCTAATTTGTTTAGGAGATCTCATAAGGACTATATACAAAAAGCTTTTAATATTCTTTCTACTTTAATTAATAAAGTAAATAGTAAGGAATTTGATATGGATTCTAAATTATTTAATTTTGTTAATAATTTAAGGGATGATATAGTTAATTATGGGACTCTTTCTGATTATGTTTTAAGCGAGATTTCTAATTGGAAATTAAATGATGTTAATAAATTGCTAAAAGATATTGAGGAGTTAGCTAATAAAATAGGTTATGATTTTATAGATAAGGTTTCAAAAAATGTTAAAACTGAAAAAGAAGAATTTGTTATTGTTGCTATTGAAAATGTTAGGGATACATAGATTTTTTAATATTACTTTTTGACTATGGAGGGTATTATGGAGAAAAATAATTTAAATATCCATAATGAAAATAAAATTGAGGAAATTCAATATATCAAAAATACAATAAATGAAATATTCATGCTTTTAGATGAATCATTAGAGAAATTTATTAATATTGTATCAAAGCAAGGCAAAGAGGCTTTTGAGAAGGGAGATTTTGATTTAGCTAATAAATTATCACAAACTGGAAATTTCCTTAAAAATTATAAAATAAATATTAATAAATATTTTTCTGAGTTTCAGCAATATGTTGAAAATAATTTTCCTAAAAAACTTATTAATGAAAATAAAATTTATCAGGATTTAAATGATTTTGATTCTTATAATAATTATCAGTTTGATAAAGATATAACTTATGAAAAAAGAAGTAAAAAAGAAAATGAAATTACAAAAATAGATGAATATAAAATTCCTATATTGGAATCTTTAATTGAATTAGGAGGTAGAGCGGAGGTTTCTAAGGTGCTTGACAAAGTTTATGAAAAAGTTAAGAATATTTTAACTCCTAGAGATAAAGAGCTTCTAAGAAGTGTTCAGGAGTTACGTTGGAGAAATAAAGCTAAGTGGTGTAGAAAAAATATGATTTTTGAAGGATTACTTAGGAATGATTCTCCTCATGGTATTTGGGAAATAACTAAAAAGGGAATTGATTATTATAATAATTATAAAAATAAAAAAATAAAAAAATAAATAAATAAAAGAAAAAGTGGTTATTTTTATTATGAGTAATTTAAAGGTATTTTATATAATTAATGAAAGTTTAGAAAATTTAATTAAGGATTTTCTATCCAGATGAGCTAAAAAAAAAGATTAGAAAGATCAAGGAATTTGTAAAAAATGATTGGAAAGGAAAATCAAAAAGTAGAATTTAAATCCAGATGGTCTGATGATTTTTTGAAAACCATTTGTGCTTTTGCAAATTCATCAGGTGGAAAACTTTATATTGGAATAGACGATAACGGAAAAATTGTTGATGATGTGAGAGATTCTATTTTTTATTACGCTGGTTTGATAGAATCATGGGGTTCAGGAACTATAAAGATGATAGAACTATGTAAAGAAAGCGGATTGCCTGAACCAGATTTTATCAATTATGAGCAAGGCATAGGTGCTTTTTCTGTAATTTTCTATAAAGATATTTATACTGAAGAGAATTTAAGAAAAATGGGCTTAAATGAAAGACAGATAAAGGCAGTTATGTATGTAAAACAAAAAGGAAGGAATACGAATAAGGAATAT
>JBMFOW010000125.1:0-4587 GCA_049969455.1 bacterium
ATATTTAGAAAAAACGATATTACCATCTTTAAAAACAATAAGGTGAGATTTTTCAAAAGTTTTCCAATCTTCATTTTTAGTAAGCGGTTTAGTAGCAATTATAAATCCCCTTTGATTAGAATCCTTTTCTTTGGATAAATCAATTTCAAAGTCTTCATCAAGTAAATTTACTATATTAAAAGGATATTTCCTTTCTAAATAATAAAGACCATTATAATTATTTTTATCATGATAAGCAAACAAATATTCACCATCTGAAAACAAACAATTAAAATATCCATATTGGTTAATTTCCTTAAGAATTTCATAAATATAATTAAAAGATTCTTGATTCCAATTATAAATATTAATATTTTCTTTTTGAATTTTATTAAGCAAATAACAAAATACATGTTCTGAATCAGTATCACCTATTGGTTTAAATCTACCAGTATCTAAGTTAGTATAATCAAATAATGTTCCATTGTGAGCAAAAACAAATTCTTTTCCACCAAGTTCTCTATGAAATGGATGAGTATTCATATAAGAAATATTTCCTATACTGGCTGCTCTTACATGAGAAATTATTATTTTAGACTTTATAATTCCATAATCTCTAAAAAAATTAGCTAATAAACTTTTATTTGATTGCAAAGGTTCTTTAATTACTAATGCAGATTGATCAGGATAATAAGCTAATCCCCAACCATCTCTATTATAATCCCCTCTGTGAATAAATCCTCTAAATGATAAACTAGGACTTACCTCTTGGTTAAAACATAATCCTAATAATTGACACATTTTAATTTACCTCCCTATCTAACTTAATCTCTTTACTTATTTATTCCTTTTTTTATTTAACAAAAATTATAAATATCCCTTCAAAAAATTAATAAACTAATAAATTAATAAAAAACAAAGGAAGTAATTTAATTAATGTTGAAAATTAATATATAGAATATATAGTATGATAAACGCTAAAATTAATTTCAACAACATAAATAAAGAAACTAAAAATGAAATAATAAATAACTTAATATCAAATTTTAACAAACTATTAGATAAAGAATTAAAAGAAACACTAAATCAAAATGAGTTTATAATATTTAAATTGGATGACTTTATATATGATAATAACAACACCTTCTGGTTTATTTTGTTTTATTACGAAAAATTAAAAGAATACGAATTTAAACAAAAAAATCTATTTAAATTAATAATAACTGAAGAAAATGATAATAATTTAATTAATTTAAAAATATTACTAAAAATGGAAAGCATAGGTTATATATTCATAACCCAAAACTTTACAAATAATTTCGATTTATTTTTTAAAAATCTCTTTAATTTTAATAATAATTACCAAATAGAATTCATTAATTTTAAAGTTTAATTAGCTAATATAAATGAGAAAAAAAATCAATACTAGTCAATTAAATATATTTAATTTATTAAATAAAAATCAAGAAATAGAAAATGAAGAAAGCAAAAATAAAGATAATAATAAATTCCAAGAAGATTTATTAAAATCATTAAATCAAAAATCAATTGAACCACAAAATAATGAAAAATTTATAGAAGATACTAAAGAAAATTCCCAAGATTCAAAAAATAATGAAGAATATAGAAATGATAAAGATGAAAAAAAATCCGAAATCCAACAGATAGAAGAAGAAATAGAAAAACTAATAAAATTAATAGAATATCATAATTATAGATATTATATTCTACAAGATCCGGAGATATCAGATGAAGAATATGATGCTCTTTATAATAGATTAAAACAATTAGAAAATAAATATAAAATAATAAAACCCTATTCACCTACTCAAAGATTATCAAACTTTATACAAAAAGAATTTAAAGAAATACAACATATATCCCCTGTTTTAAGCCTAGATAGTATATATTCTATTAAAGAACTAAAAAATTATCTTAAAAAAATTTTAAAAGAATTATTTAAGAATCAAGAATTTTTAAATAATTTATTAGCATATAAAGGAGAACATAAAGTCTCTGCTATAGAAGAAAATAAGAAAAATGAAATAGAAATAAGCTTTATAGGAGAATGTAAATTTGACGGAATCAGCTTGAGCTTAATATATAAAAAGAATTCAATAAGAGATAATGAAATTTTATATTCTTTAGAATCAGCAGCTACAAGAGGAGATGGATTCACTGGAGAAGATGTTACCTTAAATGCTAAAACAATAAAATCCATTCCATTATTTATAGTTTTAAATAATACAAAAAAAGTAGATATAGAATATATTCAGGTTAGAGGAGAAGTAATATTAAATAAAATTGATTTAGAAAAAATAAATGAAGAAAGAACAAAAGAAAATTTACCATTATTTAGTAATACAAGAAACGCAGCAAGTGGAAGCTTAAGACAATTAGATCCATCAATAACTGCTAAAAGACCTTTAATATTCTTTGCATATGACTTAAAAACATTTGATCATAATAAAAATATAATTATATATTTTGAAAACTTAATAAGTACTTTTTCATTTTTAAAATTAAATAATTTTATAGTAAGTCCACATTATGAATATATAACTAAATTAAAATTCAAATCTAATGATATAACAGATGAAAAAAATATTGATAAAGAAATAGAAAATAATATTCAATATTTTGAAAATTATATACAAAAGATAAAAAAATTAGAGAAGGATTTAGAATACAACATAGATGGAGTAGTTTTTAAAATAAACGAAGTAGAATATCAAAAGTACCTAAAAGATACTTTAAAAAATTACAAGTGGGCTATAGCTTTTAAATTTCATTCAAATGAAGCTATAACAAAAATAATAGATATAGAATATCAAATAGGTAGAACAGGTATAATAACCCCAATAGCTATTCTTGAACCTGTTAATTTAGAAGGTGCTATAATAAAAAAAGCTACTTTACATAACTTTGAGTATATAAAATCTAAAGATATAAAAATAAATGATACAGTAAAAATAAGGAGAGCAGGAAAAGTAATACCTGAAATAATAGAACCAATACTAGAATTAAGAAATAATAATAAAGTAAAAGAAATAGAAATTCCTAAAATTTGTCCTTCTTGCAATGAAAATTTAATAAAAGATGGCCCATTTATAAAATGTGTTAATAAAAACTGTAAAGGAATTATTAAAGAAAAAATACTATATTGGGTAGATAATATGGATATAAATATAGGATCAGCTATTGTTTCAAAATTAGTTGATTCTAAATTAGTTAATAATATTGCTGATATATACAAATTAAAAATAGTAGATATAGCGAGTATTGGAAATATTGCTAAAAAAATGGCAAATAAAATATATAACGAAATCCAGAAATCTAAAGAAAACTCATTTGAAAAAATCCTATTTTCTTTAGGAATAAATAATGTAGGATTAAATACTGTTAAACTTTTAGTAAATAGATACAAAAATATAGATGAATTAATAAATGCAAGTTTTGAAGATCTAATTTCTATAAAAGGTATCGGAAAAGAAGTAGCTAAAAGCATTATAGAATTCTTTAAAGATCCTGATAATATACAGGTTATTAATGAATTAAAAAAATACCTTAAAAACCTTTAATCTTATTTATATTACTTAAATGATTTTTATATTCTTTAATTTTTTAAAATTAAAAATAAAAATTACCCCATTTTCATTACCATTAGAATTAAAAATTACTGGTAGTAGATTATAAATAGAAAGAATCTTAGCAGATTTTAAATGTAAGCTATCCATAAATAAGTTTTTAAACCACATATCATTAGAAGAAAGCAATATAAAATCAATCCCTTTTTCTTTCTTTTCATATTTAAAACTTTCAAAACAAATTAAAACCTTAAAACCTATATTTTTTATCCTAAAATTGTTATTATTATTATTAAAAACAAAACCAAAAGAATAAGATTTATATTTTAAGTTCTCTATGTTTAAGTTTTTAAAGAATTTTAAAAACCAATTAGGATAATATTCTCCAAAAGGAACTAGATATCTCTTTAAATAAAAACTAAAACTTCTATTTTTTTTATCCAATAAAATAAGAGAATTATACAAATTCTGATTATTATCAACAGAAATAGTATTAAAAATAAAATAATTAAAAGGATAGTTTTTAAAAATATTTATTAATTTAATATTTATACTATTTTCTAAATAAAATAAAGTATCATAATTTTTAACTAAAGCTCCTTCAGGGATAAAAATTATTTGATCTTTGGTATTATCAATATCTATTTTTTTCAACTTTTCAAAAAGTTGCTCATAATTCCTTTGATTAAATTTATTAAAATAAGAATCAATATTAGTTTGTATCAAAATAAACTCCATTTTATTTTTTATTAATTTTTTCTCTAAAGATAATAACTTTTGATTATCTTTAAAATAAATAAAATTAAAAAACAAAATAATTAAATAAAAAATTAAAAATAAACTAATTATGTAATAAAATTTTCTTTTTAAATTTAAACTTTGATAGTTATTGTAATTATTCTTATCAGTTTGAAAATAAGTAAATTGATAATATAATTCAAAAAATATAAAATTAAAAAAAGTAACTAAAAAAATAAAAATAAAAGTAACTAAAAAAGGATTAATATTAAAAAATATAAAG
>JBMFOW010000126.1:0-4558 GCA_049969455.1 bacterium
GAATACAAAAGAAATAGATATAAAAGAAGCTATAAATAAATTAAATAAATTAATTTTATTATATTTTTTTAAATAAGATTAAAAGTAAACCAAAGGAAAAAGTAGCAAGGATAAATCCAACAATATATCCCAAAGTATACGAAACTTTAGATAAATCACTAAAATTAGCAAAAACAGGTAATCCTAAGGCACCTTCCATTATATATAAAACTACAACCAAAGTACCATATATATGTCCTAAAATTCCCCCTATTAATAAAATAACTAATGTTTGCAAAGTAAAAGGTAGTGGTAAAAATGGTAAATAAATTTTTATTTGAGAAGCTAAAATCAATAATATATTAAAAAAAATAATCAACAAAATTTTTTGAAAACTAGATAAAGAAGAAGATATAGAAAAATCTTTAATTACTTAAATTTTTTAAAATATTATTTGTCATCTAAAAATTATCTCCTTTTTAAAGTATTTTTTTCTTTTTAAAATAAATAATAATAATAATAGTAATAATAAGCATAACAAAAAGAGTAAAATAATAACCATATTTCCATTCTAATTCAGGCATATACTTAAAATTCATACCATATATACTCGCAATAAAAATTATAGGCACAAAAATAGTATTTACTATAGTTAGTATCCTCATTATATCATTTTGCTTATAATTCAAATGAGATATATATAAATTTAAGATATTACTAAAAAGATGTTCTAAATTATCAGTTACCTCTATCAATCTGTAATTATGATCTATTAAGTCTTTATAATAATTTAAAATATTTTGATCATTATAATTGTTTTTTAGATTTTTTATGATTTCAAGCATTTTTAAAGAAAAATTTCTTATTAGAATTATATGTCTTTTTAAACTATAGATTTTATTAATAACAAAATTATCAGATAAAGAAAGAAACTGATTGTTAAAAATACTTTCTTCTATTTTATATACTTCTTCTTCTATTTTTTCCAAAATAATTAAAAATTTATCAATAATTACATCAATAATATAATATAACAAATAATCTAAAGACTTCTTTAATATAGTATCATGCTTACTAAGTTTTACCCTAATAATATCAAAAATATCTCCTTTTATCCCCTCTTGAATTAAAATTAACATATTATCTTTAAATATAATATTAATTTGTTCAAAAGATAAACTATTTAAAGATAAATTTTTAATATCTGTAGGTATAATAAAAGATAAATAAGTATAATTATTAAAAAAATCAGCTTTAACATATTTATCTTCAGATAATATATCTTCTATTGTTAAATTTTCAATTTTCAATAAATTAAAGAATTCTAAAGGTATAAATTTTACAGGAAAATCCATATTAATAAAATAAAAACAATCTTTAGAATAAGTTATTGATTTAAAAAAATTAAAAAAATTATCTAAATCTTCAATTTTTTTAATTTCAAAAATTTTGGATATCTCTTTTTGATTTTCTTGGGTATCATTATTTAAACAAAATTTATAAAGCTCAATTATACCATCTATTTTTTCTGTTTGATTTAATTTTTGATTTTTTTCTATAATATATTCCTCAGCTAATTTACCTAATTTATACTCTCTATTTTTTAAAAACCTAAAAGTTTTTTTCAACAAAACTGAATTAGATAATTCAATCTTTTTTTTATTCAAATTCTTTTTACTATGATAAAACATAAATACCTTCTATTATAATTTATTTTTTATTATACCTAAATTACCTTTAAAAAATAATATCAAAAGGAAATTTTTAAAAAAAATTGAAAATAGATTAAAGAAAAAGTTAAATAAAAAAATATAAAAAATTAAAAAAATGGATAAAGAACAAATATTAAAGAAAATAGAAACGTATCTAAAAGAATATTTAAAAAAAGAAAAACATATTTTAGAATCATTTAATATAATAGCCTTTGCTAAAAAAACAAAAAATTTAGACAATATAACTCAATACCTTACTGCTACTTCATTAGTTTTATTATCCTATTTATTAGCTTTCTTTATATCTTCAATATTTAACTGTATATTAGCAATAAATATGACAACTAATCCTTTTTCCCTATTTAACTTCCTTATTTTAACAATAAATATAATAATCTTTTCACTTATAATAAGCCCTATTAATTTCAGCTACATCTTGATGATATTCAATGATTTTTATAAAAATTTAGAATCAGATCTAAGTAATCTATTTTTCTTCTTAAACAATACTTTTAAAAAAACCTCACTATTAATTACATCCTTTATTCTTAATTTTATCACACTTTTAATATTACAAACCCTTATATTTACTATAGGCATTATATTTTCAAAAATAAATTTAAAATTCATAAGTTTATTATTTTATTTAATTATATTTTTTGTATTTATAAATATAATAGCACTTAAAATAACAATATTTTTTATTTTTATAAAAAAAGTAGAAAAGTTTATAAATAGTCTATTAGAATATGAATAAATTCAATATGAATATATTGAAAACATTAATAAAGAACAAATAATAAAAGAATTAGATATCAAAGATATTTTTAAAATTTTACAAGATACTTTAATAACTACATTAGAAATATTTTTTAAAAACTATTTTAAATTAATATTTACTACTTTATTCTCAATAAGCGGAATAATTTTACTAGGCTTTGGAATAGTATTTACTTTATCTATAGGAATTCCAGCTATTGGTATTATTATTAGAAAAAATATATAATTAAAGTAACTAATATATTTAGTAACTAATAACAATTTCACAAGTTTTACTAATCCAAATTATAACAAAAAATAAATAATCAATTTTATAAATAAAACTGTAACTAATCATATTATAATCTTTAATAGAAATAATTATAGATTAAATAAAAAAACGATCTATTAAATAAATCTTTATGGATTTAAAAGAATTAATTTCAAAAATAAAAAAGAATATAAATTATATAGAATTTTATTCAAAATTTATGAAATTAAAGAAAGTAGGGAGTACATACATGGCTATCTGTCCATTTCATATGGACTCTAATCCTTCATTATCAATTGATATAAATGATGGTTTATGGTATTGTTTTGGATGTAATAGAGGTGGAGATATATTTAATTTTATAATGGAATATGAAGATTTAAATTTTATAGAATCAGCTAAATACTTAAGCGAATATCTTAATATAGAATTTAATGATTTTATTCAAGAAAATCAAGAAACTGAAAATAAAGAAAAAATAACAATAGCAAAAGAAAAAATTAATCAACTATATAAATTATTTAGTGAATATTATAATAAAGTTCTACTAAAAACAACAGTAGGTCAAAAAGCTTTAGAATATTTGAAAAATAGAGGCATTAATAAAGAATTAATAGAAACTTTTTTAATAGGATATTGTCCTAAAAATATTGAAAATACCTTAACTTTTATAAATAAAAAAAAGTTAAATATTAAAGATTTAATAAATATAGGTTTAATAATAGAAAAAGGGAAAAATAAATATCATGAAATAATGAGTGGAAGAATAACTTTCCCTATATTTAAATCAAATAAAGTAATAGGTATATCAGGCAGAGCAATTGATAATAAAACTGAACCTAAATACCTAAATACAATAGGGCTTCAAAAAAATTCTACCTTATACGCTTTAAACATCACTAAAAATTATATAAAATCAGAAAATAAAGCAATAATAACAGAAGGATATTTCGATGCATTATCAATATATAAAACAGGTTTTAAAAATGTAGTAGCAATAATGGGAACCAATATATCCTCAGAGCAACTTAATTTATTAAAAAAGTATTGTAATAGAGTATTATTAGTACTAGATCAAGATAAATCAGGAATAGAAGCAACCCTTAAACTATTATTACTTTTTATTTCAAATAACTTTTTAGTAGAAATAACTACCTTCAAAAATTATAAAGACCCAAACGAAATATTAATAAATAATGAAGAAAAACTAAAAGAAATAATATCTAATCCAATAGACTCTTTTGACTTTATCATAAATATTTATAAATCCCAAAAAACGCAAGATAAACAAAATTTCTTAGAAAAATATATTATTCCATATATAAGTAGTATTTCTAATTTATTAATATTTGAAGAATACTTAAAAAAACTTTCAAATGTTTCAAAAATCGATATCTCTTATCTAAAAAAACTTATAAAAAATTATAAATCTTACCAAAATAAATCCAATCAAAATATTAAAACAGAAGAAAAAAATCTAAATTTAGAAAAATTTGTTATAAATGAATATGGAGAAAAAATATTTATATTATCCTTATTTTTCTATAAATTTGAAATATTTTTAAAAATTCTAAAAGAACAAGAATTCTTAATACAAGAAATATTTAAGAATCTAAATGAAACTGAAAAAATATTATATGAACATTTAATACAATCTAAAGAAAATAATAAACTCCCAAATTCTTACATACTATATGAATTAAAACTAGAAGAGATAATAAGGGTAATAGCTAAAATAATTTCAAAAACAAATAACCAAAATTTATATGAATACTCCTTAAATATATTAAAAAATATATATAATAAATCAATATTTGAACAAATCAAGGAATCTCTA
>JBMFOW010000127.1:0-4491 GCA_049969455.1 bacterium
ATTATAACCTGTTCTAACACCTCTTTAAAAGCATCTATTATTTCATTTTCTTTAGCTACCTTAACCATTTTACCTTTTCTATAAATAATACCTTTTCCTTTACCACCAACAACAGCAATATCAGCTTTCCTAGCTTCTCCAGGGCCATTAACTACACAACCCATAACAGCAACAGTAATATTTTCTTCAACATTCTCAACCTCTTTCTTAACCTTTTCAACTAAATCAAATAAATTTACTTCAATTCTTCCACAAGTAGGACAACTAATTAACTCAACCCCTCTTTTATAATATCCCAAAGCCTTCAAAATTTCATATCCAACTTTTATCTCCTCACTAACAGAACTAGTTAAAGAAACCCTAATAGTATCACCAATCCCATGATATAATAAAGTACCAATACCAATAGAACTTTTAACATAGCCACTTAATCCACTACCAGATTCAGTAACCCCTAAATGTAAAGGATAATCAACTTTTTCACTTAATAACATATAAGCACTTATCATATCCTCTACATTACTACTCTTAACAGAAATCTTTATATCAAAAAATCCCATATTTTCAAGGATTTTAACTTCATCAATAGCAGATTCAACTAAAGCTTCATAAGTAGGATAACCATATTTTTCAAGATACTTTGGATGCAAAGACCCACTATTAACCCCAATCCTAATAGGAATTCCCTTATTTTTAGCAGCTTTAACAACCTTATCTAATTTCTCAACTCTTGAGATATTACCTTCAGGAGAATCAAGAATATTTCCAGGATTAATTCTTAAAGCATGGATTCCAGCATCAATAGCCATTAAAGCTAACTTATAATCGAAGTGGATATCCGCAACTAATGGTAGTGGAGATTTAGGGATTATATCGTTTAAAGCTAAAGCTGCAGTTTTATCAGGTACCGCTATTCTCATAACTTTAGCTCCAGCTTGTTTAGCTTCATTTAACTGCCTAAGAACCTCATCTATATTTTCAGTAGGACACTTTACCATACTCTGAACAACAATATCATTACCACCACCAATAAAAACATCCCCTATCTTAACTACTCTTGTTATCTTTCTCTTTCTTAACATAATTAAATCACCTTCTTTTATTTATTTAATTTTTATTTATTTAATTTTTAATTTCTATTATGAAAAGATATAATTTTTAAATTTCTTCGACATATCCATAATCTCCTACAACACGTTTAACTCTAACTCTTCTACCAATAGGAACAGGCCTTCCATCTTCTGTTCTAACATAAAGATAATGAGTCTCATTATCAATCCTTATAGCTATTTTACCAACACCATTTTCAGAAATAGCTTCAATAATATCCCCCTCCTTACCTTCAAACATATACTTAGATTTAGATATAGAAGTAGTTCTTAAAAATTTAAATAAATTTCTAACAATAAACAAATAACTAAATCCTGTTAAAAATAAAGATAATAAAATAGAAGAATAATCTCTAAAATTAGGTGGTAAAAAATTGAGTAAAGGTAGAGTAATAAGTCCATAAGCTCCAAAGATAGCTCCTGAAGTTAAAATAGTCATTGGACTAACCATAAATAAATTAGAAGAATCATGATGTAAAGAACCATCAGAAGCAGAAACAATAGAAGGATCATTGTGTCCAGAATCTAAAAAATGTCCACCACCATCATCAAAAAAACCTAAAAACATAAGTACCATTAACAAAGAAGCAAATCCTAAAGCAAGCGATAAATATATAACTATCAAAGATAATTTAGAGAAAGCAGCAGCTGCAGCACTACCTAAACCCAATAATATCAATATAGGTATCATTAAATAACACCTCCAAACGTGAATTACCTCGCATCACAGATACGAAGCTTCGGGTGAGTTTGAACACTCTGTGGTGTTCCTTATCACCACGGGTAGGTTCAACGCTACCTTTACTCCTATCTATCCTACCATACAGTAGGACAGCGGAGCTACTTTTTATTATTATACACCCAACCATGTTAAATGTTAAGGACTTTTTAATCGCTTACCTTCTGCTCTCTGTATCCTCGTATCACAGATACGAGGTTTTAGAGATCGATTTTTCTATAAAAAAACTAACTAAAAATTTAATCTATTTTTCAAAACTCAAAACAATATCTCCATTATTAATTTCATAACCATTATTCGTATAAAAATTAGTTAAATTAAAATTACTATAAATTTTATTAGTATCATTTAAAGAAATATCTTTAGAAATAATATAATTAACTTTTGGCAATAAACTATTACTAAATTTATCTAAAGAATTAGTTTTATAAATAAATATTTTATTATTTAATCTATTAATGAACTGTTTAAAAAAAATATTTTTAGCTAGAAATTTATCATCAAAATAATTAATATCATCATCTAAAAATAATATAAATTCTAAATCCAATTTTACAAATTGTTCTAATAATAATTTAATAATATTAATCGAATCAAAACCAAAGACAAAATCATATAAAAATATAACATTGAAATCTTTAAAAAATAATTCTTCATTTTTATTTAAATTACTCAAATTTAAGGAAGCTAAATCTATTAATTTAAATTTATTAGATTTATTAAGATTAAGAGCGAAACCTCTATTAGATGTAAAAATTAGTATATTCTTACTCAAAGAATTAATAAATTTAATAATAAAATCAATATCTAAATTAAGAAACAAGATAAAACCTCCAAGATAAACTTCTAAATCATAGTCAGTTAACTGACTTCCATTTTTAAGTTTTCCTAAATTAAAACAAAAATAATTCGTTTTTTCATTTAATACTTTTTTATTAAAGTAATTTAAAATTATATCAAAATTTTTAAAAAACAATACCTCATCTAATCTAGTAGGATAAAATTCCAATTGTTTTTTAAATTCATTATCATAAATAGCCCCCAATATTTTTAATTTATATTCTCTTGAAGTATATATATCTCTTTCAGTAGAAGTAATATCCTCATTATGAGTTATCATAGCCTTTATTTTATTTTCATCTTCATAAATAGATAAGTCTTTTTGAGAAATTACTTGAGTTAATAATAACTTATTTTCTCTTTTAATTAATAAAAATGTTCCATTTGATAATTTGTAAGTTAATTCTAAAAATTTAGAGTATCTTAAATTAAAATAAACAAAGTCATCAAAAACAGCTACTTTACTTATATAATAAAGATTATCATTTAATTTTTCAAAATCTTTATCATTATCCTTAACATTAACTTTTAAATTTCTTTTATCTTTTTTCATATTAAACCACCACTTAACTAATTAATTGTAACTCTTTAATTAAAAGAGATTTAAAAATATTTTTAATATTATCAGCTACTTCAGAAGTAGTTTTATAAATAGTGGATATATCTTTTGTCAAAAATCCTTGTCTAATATTATTAATTACTGCTTGCTCTATTAAATTAGAAATATTAACTAAATTAAAAGAATATTTAAACATTAAAGATACAGAAAAGATAGTACTAATAGGATTAGCTAAATTTTGATTAGCAATATCTGGAGCAGATCCATGTACTGGTTCATATAACCCTCTGTATAAACCATTTTTTAATTTATAACCTATGCTAGCACTAGGTAACATACCTAAGCTTTTTACTAATATAGCAGCTTCATCTGTTAAAATATCTCCAAATAAATTCTCAGTAACAACTACATCAAAGTCCTTTGGATTTTTTATTAAATTATAAGCAAAAGAATCTACCAACATATGCCTTAACTTAACTTCACCATATTCTTTTGATATTTTATCAGCTAATTCTTTCCATAATTTTGAAGAAATTAAAACATTAGCTTTATCTACACTAACTAAATTTTTACTCCTATTTTCAGCTAATTCAAAAGCAAGCTTTAAAACTCTTTCTATTTCTTCCTGTTTATAAACTAATATATCCTTAAGCAATATACCCTTTCTTAGTTTGCAATAATTTCTTAGGTCCAAAGTATATCCTACTTGTTAATTCCCTAACAAAAAGTATATCTACTTTATTAGTATTAAAATAATCTTTAATAGGCCTTAAATTAGCAAATACGTTCATTTTTTTTTCTTAAGATAAGCAAAGCTTTTTCGGGTTGTTGTTTATCCCATTTAGGTCCTCCAACAGCTCCTAATAGAACTGCATCTACTTTTAATGCTTTAGTCAAAGTTTCTTGTTTAATTACTTCTTTAAATTTATCTAAGCAAGCACCACCTATATAGTCAAATTCATAATTTATTTTTATATCAGTTATTTCATTAACAACATCTATAATTTTAATAGCTTCATTAATAACTTCTGGTCCTACTCCATCCCCAGGTAATACCAATAAATTGAATACTTTCTTTTTTAAATCTTGCATAATTCTTAACCCCTATGTGAACTACCTCGCATCACAGATACGAGGCTTCGGGTGAGTTTGAACACCCTATTGTGTCCCTTATAACGAGTGATGTATTCACGAGTTATATGTAATATAACGAGGACTGTATGTCCGATGTTATATGTTAATAT
>JBMFOW010000128.1:0-4481 GCA_049969455.1 bacterium
CTGTATTATCGCCAGCGTTTCTCCAAATACAAAAAATACAAAAGATTACTGCAGAAATTGCTACTAAAACAATAACTACGCTAATAAACTTTTTCACTTCTTTCACCTCCTTTCGTTTTTGTATATTATTTTATAATATATTTTTCCTTAAAAATGCTAAAATTTTATTAGTTATATATTTTTAAAATTTTTCTAAATCCATAGTAAAGAAAATATAAAAATAAAAACTAAAAAAAAGGAATATTTTTATTATTAGTTAAAAATTATTAAAGGGGTAAAAAAATGAAAAAGAATATAAAAAATATAAAGAATATAATGTTAATATTTGTAAGTGTTATATTAAGTTTGGTATATATATTTAATTATGAAGTGATAGGAGATATTTATAATCTTGCAATAGGAAAAGTTTCAAAGAATTTTGGAAATGATTTAGGAAGAGATTTAGATTATGATGGAGATAATGATTCTGGTGTTGTTTTAAACTCTATTGTCGGTGGTAATGGTGATGATTATGGTAAATCAATATATGTAGATAATTCAAACAAAGTATATATTACTGGCTGTAGTTCTAATGGTAGTAATTTGAATATGTATGTAATAAGATTAAATGAAAATGGAAGTATGGATAGTACATTTGGAAGAAAGGGAAAAGTAGTTATTAATAACATTGCTGGCGGTAATAGTTATGATTATGGTCAATCAATATATGTAGATGGTAATAATAGAATATATGTCACAGGTTGGAGTGATAATGGTAAGAATAATGATGTATATGTAATAAGATTAAATGAAGATGGAAGTATGGATAATACATTTGGAAAAAAAGGAAAAGTAGTTATTAATAACATTGCTAGTAGTAATAGTGATGATTATGCTTATTCAATATATGTAGATAATTCAGGGAAAATATATATTACTGGTGATAGTTATAATGGTAGTAATCTTGATATGTATGTGTTAAAAATAGAATAAAGAATTAGAGAGTAGTTTGAATAGAAATAAAAAGTTTTTTTCCGTTTTTGTATATAAGAGTATTTTAAGGAAATCCTAAAATTTTTAATCTTTATAACTTTTTTATACTTATTATTTAATCAAAATAAAGTTTTTAAATTATTTGGCTATTAAATCAACAATTTGTTTATTTTGCATATATTTTTCTTTCTAAGATAATTAAGAGTTTTTTTATTATTATTTAATTATTTTTTTAATTATTTTTTTGTTTTTTGATTTGGTAGATATTGGTTTTTGATGTTTCTTGAATCTTATAGAGGTTAGTTTTATAACATTTTGAATTCAAAATAATTTGTTTGAGTATCTCTTTTTTTGAAAATATTGAAATGTTTTAGTTTAAAAAATGACAAATTTTAAAAGACAGATTTTTTGAAAAATAGTCTTTGCACACTTAATATTTGTCTATATTATAGTTCTATATCTTCATTATGGATTATATATTGATTAGTTCTAAAGAAAATAAAAAAAAAGCAAAGTAGATTTTAATATAATTTATAAAAAATAAAGAACTTTTTTGAAGATTTTTAATAATAAATTTATTAATATTTAAGGCCAGGAACTAATGCTCCATATTTTATCTTATCCCCGTGAACACTTGCATACCTTACTACTACTCCAACTCTACTATTACCAGCTTCTACGACTCTACCGTCTCCTAAACTTATCATAACATGTCCTAAGTCTCCATAGAATAATAAAGCTCCTGGGATCTTTAGTGCTTGCTGAACAGATATAACTGTTCCATGTTGCCTACAATAATTAAACTGATTATCAGCTCCATCTACTATGTTACCTCCAGCTCTTTTTACTGCCCATTCTACTAATTCTGAACAATCAAAGACCTTAGGATTTGGATCGTTAGGATTAGCTTCTGCTCCAAATATGTATTGCTTACCTACTTGGGATAGAGCTATTCTAACAAAATCTTGAGCACTACCATTACCTTTTATTGGATTGGCTGCTCCCATAGGATTAATTGGGTTTTCATTAGGAAATCCTAAGCCTCCAGGAAAACCACCGATATTAGGAAAACTGCCGAAATTAGGGAAACTACCTATGTTAGGAAAAGTACCGAAATTAGGAAAACCACCAATATTAGGAAAACCACTGGGAAAACCCCCAATATTGGGTAGTCCATTATTAAATCCGTTTCTATTGTTAATCATTAGTGTTAGTAATAATAGAAGTAATGTCAATAAGAGAGTGTTATTTATTGAGGTATTTGATAAATTAGGGTTTAAATTATAAAAATTGTTTTGATTAGCTAAGGTTGAACCTAATAACCCCCCTAAAATAGAACCAAATAAAAACCCTAAATTTGAACCTATTAATAAACTATTTAAATTATTATAATTATTAAAGTTAATATTAGCTAAATCTAAATTATTATTTAAACTAATGTTAGTAAGTGAAAAATTAAAATTTTGAAAAGAATTAACATTAAAATTTAATGAATTATTAGAGTATATAAAACTATTAAAATTAATCATAAAATCACCACCTTTTGGTAATTTCCTATATTAGAATTTTAATTATTTTTTAATATAAATTAATATTGGATTGTAAAAAATGTTAATTTTTGGTTAAATATGTTAAAATAATATAAAAAATTGTATAATATAAAAAATTATTTAGATAAATTAATGACAGCTCTGAATATAACATTTCCACTTCTAACTTTTTCTATTGCTTCGTTTATATTTTTAAAACTGAATTCTTCAATGATAGTTTTTATATTTTTATTTTTTGCTAAATTGATTAGTTCCCTTAAATTTAATCTATTTCCTACAGCATTACCTGTGATTATTAGATTTTTTGAAATTAGATCTATAGGTTTAAAAGTTAATTCTTCTAAATGAGCACCTACAAATGAGATTTTGCCAAATGGTTTTAAATAATTTATAAAATTCATAACTATTTCAGATTTTCCTTTGATATTAGGTAAAGTAGATAAAACTGCATCAAGTTTAGGTATATTATTTAATTTATCTATTTCATTGTAATTAAAAAAATAATCGCTACCTAATTTAAGTGCTAATTCCTTTTTACTTTCATTAGAGCTAAAAGATATAACATTGAGACCAAAAGATTTAGCTATTTGAATAGCTAAATGCCCTAATCCTCCTATTCCAAGTATAGCTATATATGAATTTACTTTAAGATTAAGATTTTTTATAGCACTATATACAGTTAATCCTGCACAAAATAATGGAGCGATTTCAGCTAAGTTCATATCTTTAGGTATAACTGTTAAAAAATCTTCAATAGCTACAATGTATTCAGAAAATCCTCCAATAGCATGTATCCCTGTTATTTTTCTATTTTCACAGAATTGCTCATTACCACTTATACAGTAATCACAATTTAAGCAAGTACTATAAACCCAGGGTAATCCTACTATATCTCCTTTTTTTATGAATTTAACATCACTACCAATTTCTACTACTTCTCCTACTATTTCATGACCAGGAACTAAGGGATATTTAATGAATCCTCTATTTTCCCAATCCCCATCTATTATATGTATATCACTATGACATATTCCACTATACAATACTTTGACTAAAACTTCCTTAGGATTTAAATCTTTAATAATTGTTTCTTTTATAACTAATTTTTCTTTAGGTTTTATACTATAAGCAGATAGGAATTTAAACATGGAGAACCTCCTTGTTATTAATATTAATAATTAACCAAAAAAAAAGAAAGCCCACGACCGGGATCGAACCGGTGACCTCATCCTTACCAAGGATGCGCTCTTCCACTGAGCTACGTGGGCTTTATTTAATTTTACTATTCTACAATTATTTAAAATTACCTTTCAAAATTGATTTAATTTATTTAAAAGAAATAAAAAAGGGGACTTTTTAAAGCCCCCCTTTTTAAATAGCATTAGTAAAGATACTAAAAATTACATTCCTTCCTTTAATCTTTTACCAACTTTAAAAACTGGTACTTTTCTTGCAGGAATTTGAATAACTTCTTGAGTTTTTGGATTTCTACCTTTTCTTGCAGCTCTGTGTCTAACTTCCCAACTTCCATAAGGTACTAATTGTACTTTGTGACCTTTGTGTAGGAATTCTCTAACAGATTCTAGTAATCCTTTTAGAGCTGCTTCTGCTTGTTTCTTTGTTAATTCTACTCCTTTATTTTGAGCAGCCCATTTTACCATAGAATCTACTAGTTCTTTTTTGGTAACTACTTTACCTTTTGTTTTTGTTGTTTTTGGCATTTAGTTCACCTCCTTTTTACTCTCTACAATTATATTATTTTATATTTATATTTACTTTTCCTTTTTTTTTCTTGAAAGTATAAATTTTTTATCAAAAAAATAAGATTTTTTTTAAAAAATTAGAATATGAATTAATAATTTTAGTATTTTCAAGGAAAAAAAACATTAATTTTAAAAAAAATAAATAAAATCTAAAAAAATATTTTTTATATAAAATATATATCAATTTAATTGACTT
>JBMFOW010000129.1:0-4395 GCA_049969455.1 bacterium
AATCTGTAGTCGCAGATACAGATACAAAAGAGTTGGAATCGTGCTTCAGACATGGGGGAATATTAGTAAAAAGAAAAATATTATAAGAAAAACAAAAATAAATCAAAAAAATATTGAAATAATAATTTTAAAATCTTTAATAATAATACCATTTATACAGATAAAATTAACTGTTTTTTTAAATACTCTAATTGATATAATAAAAGAAGATATAAGTAGTTTTTTATACTCTGACCTTATTATTATAAAAAAAATACTAAAGGCTCTAAATAAAAGTTATAAAAAACTAATAGATACTAATTTTAAAGAAATAGATAAAATAAGAAAACATTAATGAATTTACAAGATTTTATTTCATTTTTTTTAAAAATATCATTCTTTTTTATAATAGGAGTGATAATTTCATTATTTGCAGATAATATAGGCAAAAAAATAGGTAAAAAAAAGATAGTATTATTTAATTTAAGGCCAAGATATACAGCTATGATAATAACTGCAATAACTGGAGGATTAATTTCTATACTTAGCTCTTTAATACTATCTCTATTATCTCAAGATGCTAAAACATACTTATTCCAAATGAACAAAATAAAGCAAGAAATCTATATTTATAAACAAGAAGTAAATAAACTAAAGCAAAGATACGAAGAATTATTAACTGAAATTAATTTACTAATAACAATGACCCACTTAGGAGATATATTATTTCTTAAAGATCAACCAGTTTTTATTAAATCAATTGAAAATAATAAAAAAATAAAGACAGAAATTTATAATATAATACAAGAAGCAAATAACTCAATAAAAGAAAAATATACATATAACTTAAAATTAAAACAAACAGAAGAAACAATCTATTCAAATTTAATTAGAATAGATAATAAACAGTTAAGAGAAATAATTAAAAAAGTATCATCTAATGTAGATAAAAAATATGTTTTACTATTTTTAGCAAGTAGAAATATATTTTTAGGAGAATATGTAGATGTTAATCTATATTTATTAGAGGATAAATTAATATTAAAAAAGAATTCAATATTAGGAGAAATAGAAATAAATAATCCAAATGATATTCAAGAAACAATAGCACTAATTTTGAAAGAATTAAATAATATCCAAAAAGAACTAATGAAAAAAGGAAAAATACCAACAGATAACACTATAGGAGGAAATATAAATTTAATTGATATAATAAACACAGCAATACAATTAAAAAATCAAGCTGAATTAAAAAAAATGAAACAAAAATTTAAAATCTTGTTAATAAACGAAAATGATATATACATAGCAAACAAATTTAACGTAAAATTAAAAATAGTAACTTATTAAAAAATGGATAAAAATAGATATATATTAGGTATAGATCCAGGTAAATATAAAATTGGTATAGCAATATTAGATACCAAAAACAATACAATAATCTACAAAAATATAATAAAAATTTTTAATTTTTTAGATGTAATATCAACTATAATAAATGAGTATGAAATAAATAAAATAGTAATAGGAAATGGAACAGGATATAAAAAAATATTATTTTTAATTAATTCTTTATCAAATTTTAACAAAAACCTATCAGTAGAAATAATAAATGAATATAACACTACTTTTCAAGCAAGAAAACTATACATAAATGAAACTAAAAATTTATTATCTAAAATAATTAGATTCATAAAATCTTTTTTTATCGACATAGATGATTATAGCGCTATAATTATTTTAAAAAAATACTTGATAAACCTAAATAAAATAAAAAATATAACTAATATAAAAGATATCCAATCTAATAAAGATATTTATTAAACTTTAATAATGTTTATTTCAGGAAGACAATTAAAAGAAATCCTATTTAAAATAAATAACAAAAATCAAAATAATAAAGAAAATTTTATATTACTTAATTTAGATTTAAATTTAACTAATAAACAATATAGAGTATATTTAGAAAAAGATGGAATATATTTTCCACAAGTAAATCTAAAATTAGATTACGATCTAGTAAAAAAATATTCTAAAAAAGAAGAATTATTGTATTTAATAAAAGAAGATGGTATAATTCCTTTAATATTTTTTGAAAATAAATCTTATAGGATATTATCAACTATTCCACCTTCTTTAGAAATAGACGGAATAAGGATGCATACAACTAATGTATCAAATGAAATTGCCCAAAAAATAGAAATCTTAAAAATAAAAAAAGGGCAAAAGGTATTAGATACATGTTGCGGCTTCGGATATACAGCAACAGCAGCCGCTAAAAAAGGAGCTAAAGTTATTACTATAGAATTAGATCCATTTGTAATAAAATTAGCTAAGCTAAATCCTTATTCTAAAAATCTATTTGATAATAAAAATATAATTTTAATCCTAGGAGACAGTACCAAAATATTAAAAAATAATATTGAAGATTATTTTGATGTAATTATTCATGATCCACCTAAGCTATCCCCTAAAACAGGTAATTTATATTCAAATGAACTATATATTATTTTTTACAAATTACTAAAACCTAATGGAGTTCTATTCCATTATATAGGCAATCCTGGAAAGAAATATAGAAACAAAGATTTATTACATACCATCTCAAAAAGATTAAGTGAAATAGGTTTTAAAGTTAAAAAAGATCAAAATTTACAATCTTTAGTAGCTTATAAAAAATATTTTTGGTTATAATAAATGTTGATTTTCATTAAAGGATTTTTTTATAATTTTTCTTAAAATAAAATATAGAGATACCTAATAAAAATAATAATAATAAAAATGCTAGATTTAAAAAAATACAATAACCTTATAGAAAATATAAATCCAAAAGATTTAGTAAAAGTATATGGAAAAGTAAAACAAATAGTAGGATTAGTTATAGAAAGTGATGGACCACCCTGTCAGGTAGGTGAAATTTGCTATATATATCCCTTAAGTTCATATCAAGAACCAATAGTAGCGGAAGTAGTTGGGTTTAAAGATGAAAGAGTTTTATTAATGCCAATTGGATCCTTAGTTGGAGTTTCACCAGGTAGTGAAGTAAGAGCTACAGGAAAACAATTAATGGTAAAAGTAGGACCCAAAATATTAGGAAGAATATTAGATGGATTAGGTAATCCTATAGATGGGAAAGGACCATTAGAATATGAAACAGAATATCCAATATATAACGATCCTCCAAATCCATTTCTAAGACCAAGAATAAAAACTCCATTATCTATGGGAGTAAGAGCCATAGATGGATTATTAACCTTAGGTAAAGGGCAAAGAGTTGGAATATTCGCAGGTTCAGGTGTAGGTAAAAGTACTACCTTATCCATGATAACAAGATTTACTCAAGCTGATTTAACAGTATTATGCTTAGTTGGAGAAAGAGGTAGAGAATTAAGAGATTTTATAGAAAGAGATTTAGGAGAAGAAGGTTTAAAAAGATCAGTAGTAGTAGTAGCTACATCCGATACTCCAGCTTTAGTAAGATTAAAAGCAGCATACGTTGCTACTGCTATTGCAGAATACTTTAGAGATCAAGGCAAAGATGTATTACTTATGATGGATAGTGTTACAAGATTCGCTATGGCTCAAAGAGAAATAGGATTAGCTATTGGAGAACCACCATCTACCAAAGGATATACCCCATCAGTTTTTGCATTGCTTCCAAAATTAATGGAACGACCAGGAACTTCACCTACAGGTAGTATAACTGCTATATACACAGTACTAGTAGAAGGAGACGACATGAATGAACCCATTGCAGACACTACAAGAGGTATCCTAGATGGCCATATAGTACTATCCAGAGCATTAGCACATCTAAATCATTATCCAGCTATAGATGTATTACAATCAGTTAGTAGATTATTCGTAGAAATTACAAGCCAAGAACACCAAAAAGCAGCATCTATAATGAGAGAAATTTTAGGTACTTACAAAAAAAATGAAGACATAATTAGTTTAGGGATGTATAAAAAAGGAACAGATCCTAGAATAGATTATGCAATAGAAAAAATTGATGAAGTTAATAGTTTTTTAAAACAAGGAGTTTTTGAAGAAGATAATTTAGAAAACGCTATTAAAAAAATGATAGAAATAACCTCAGATTATGAAGAAAAAGTAATTAAAAAACTAAAAAAATAGCTTAATAAAAATATTTTAATAAAAAAGGTATTTAATTATGTATTCAAAACCATTTAAATTCAAATTAGAAAAAATTTTACAAATGAAAATAGAAGAAGAAGAAGAACAGAAAAAAGTTTTTGCTAAAGCTATGAAAAAATTACAAGAAGAAGAAGAAAAATTAAAAAAACTACAAAATCTATTAGAATACAAAAAAGAAGAATTTAAAATAAAATTACTACAAGTAGGAGAAGCACATTTTTTTAAATCTTTTAGTGAATACCTTGAAAAATTAAAAAA
>JBMFOW010000130.1:0-4373 GCA_049969455.1 bacterium
CTCAAGTAGAGAAAGATATAGAAAAAATAGTTTATGAAGAAGTTAAATCAAATCAAGAAATTAAATTAATTAGTACTGAAGATGTAGGGAAATTAGAAGTTCAAAAAAAAACTAATATTGAAGAATCTTTGCAAGAAGCTAATTATCCAAAACAAGAAAAGCAGGATTTAAATCAAAATATTGATAATTTTATTAAAAATTTTTCTAATATTAATAAAGATGAATTAGAAAATTTTAAAGAATTAATACAAAATGATTCAAACTTTAAAGATAATTTTTTTGTAAAATTAGAAGACTATGTATTTAATGAAGAGAATCTTAAAAATGAAATTAATAATATTATTCTTTTGCTTAATTTTGTGAAAAATAATGATAATTTAGTATTTAATAAGTTAATAAAGGCTATAATACCTGTTCTTTTAGGTTATGATAATTTTTCTTTATTTAAAATATTATCTTCTACAATTGGGATAAATAAGATAACTTTAAAAGATTATTTTGTTGATAATGATTTATTAGATTTTAATCTAAATATAAGTGATTTTATTGATTTTGTTGATTTTATTGTAAATAATAGATTAGAGAGCGTAGAAGAAATTATTCGTTTATTAGCTTATTTAACTGAATTAAAGGAATTAACTAATGATTCTAAAGATAAGATTAATTCTTTAATTAC
The DNA here is from genome assembly GCA_049969455.1 of bacterium. Classification (GTDB taxonomy): domain Bacteria; phylum DRYD01; class DRYD01; order DRYD01; family DRYD01; genus CAKZQG01. The sequence continues at coordinate 677 of JBMFOW010000130.1, forward strand.
TAAACTTATTGAATTAATTTAACTTATTAAATTAATTTTAAATTAATTTAGTTATTTATGTATAGAAATTCTAAGTTAAAAGAAATTTTATTTTTTATATTATTATTATTAGCAAGTTTTATATTAATTTTAAGTTATTTTAATTTTAATAATGATAAGTTATTTTTGAGTATTAAAAATTTTTTAGAAAGTATTTTAGGGTTTAATAAGTGGGTTTTATCGGTTTTTATTGTTCTATTATCTATGTTTATTTTTTTTGAAAATAGGAATTTTTTTATACATTTTTTTAGTAGTTTATTTTTAGTTTTACCTATTATTTTATTATTTCCTGATGTTAATTCTAAAAGCTTTATTTTAAAAAAAATACTTGATAATAAAATTGGATTTACTTTAAATTACTTTATTAATGTATTTTTATTTTTTATTTCTTTTATTTATTTTTTTGAAATATCTATTGAAGATTTATTTAATAATAAAATTCCTTTATTTTTAAAGAAAATGTTTAAGAGTATTATTTTTATTTTTTCTAAATTGGTTTATATATTTTTTAAGTTTTTAGATTTTTTAGGATTATTTTTAATTAAAGTTTTTAAATATTTTAGATCTTTAGTTTTAGCTAAGGATAAACAAGATTCAAAAGAAGTAGATATATCAGATTTTATTAAAAATACTAAAGATATAAAAGATAATGTTAAAGATAAAGAGAAAATAATAGATAAGGATATTAATAAACAAAAAAAAGCAAGAGTTTCATTGACTTTAGATATAGAAATAGATCAAGATTTTATAAAAGAGAATGCTATAAAAGAGGTTGATAATTACTATATTCCATCTCCTAAATTTTTGCATAATTTGGTTTCAAAGATATATCCTAGACCCAAGGGTAATACTGTTAAGGATTATAGTGATATTTTAGAAGATGCGTTAAATAATTTTGGAATAAAATCTAAGGTAATAGATGTGATTACTGGACCTTCTATAACTCGTTATGAATTACAAATAGAGAAGGGGATTAAAGTTTCTCAGGTTTTAAGATTAAAAAATGATATAGCTTTAGCGTTAGCTGCTATTGCTGTTAGAATAGAAGCCCCTATTCCTGGTAAATCTGCTATTGGTATAGAGGTTCCCAATGATAAGCCTGTACCTGTTTATTTATCAGATATTCTTTTAAGTGAAGAATTTATTAATAATTCAAATGAAATTCCATTAGCTTTGGGGAAAGATATTTCAGGCAATATTGTAATTGGGGATTTAGTTAGGATGCCTCATTTATTGATAGCTGGTTCTACTGGTAGTGGAAAAACTGTTTGTATTAACTCTATTATTTGTAGTTTATTATTTAATTTTGCTCCTACTAAATTACAGTTACTTTTAATAGATCCTAAGATGGTAGAATTAATATTATATGAAGGGGTGCCTCATGTTATTGATATAGTTACTGATGTTAAGAAAGCTCCTGCTGCTTTGCAGCAGATGGTTAAACTAATGGAGGATAGATATAAATTATTTAGTGAAAAAAGGGTTAGGAATATTCAGGAATATAATAATTTAGAAGATGTAGAAAAATTGCCATTTGTTGTTATAGTTATAGATGAGTTAGCGGATTTAATGATGACTGCTGGTAATGTAGTAGAAACTCACATAGCGAGATTAACTCAGTTAGCACGTGCTGCGGGGATACATTTGATTATAGCTACTCAAAGACCATCTGCTAATGTTATTACTGGGATTATAAAGGCTAATGTTCCTTCTAGGATTGCTTTTGCTGTTGCTAGTCAAATTGATTCAAGAGTTATTTTAGATATGTCAGGTGCTGAAAATTTAATAGGTAGAGGAGATATGTTGTATCTACCTATTGGTGCTAATAGACCTATTAGAGCACAGGGAGCTTTTATTGGTTTAAAAGAAATTGAAACTATTGTAAAATACTGGGCTATACAACCTAAACCTGATAATTTAATTAAGATAGATTTAAGTAATGTTGTTTTAGGAACAGCTAATAAGGAATTAGATGAGGAGGAAGATCCTGAATTATTAAAAGCTGCTGCTAAGATAATATTAGAAGATAAAAGAGCTTCTACTACTTTATTGCAAAGAAAATTAAGAATAGGATTTGCAAAGGCTGGTAGGATTATGGATATATTAGAAAAATTTGGAATTGTTGGACCTCAAGAAGGTAGTAAACCACGAAAAATTTTAATTCAATCTATTGAAGAAATAGAAAATATATTTAATGGATCTTTAAAAGATTAATATTTTTTATGGAAATTTTAAAAAGAAAATTTAAAAAAGTTGATATTAAAATTTTAATATAAGAGGGGTTAAGAGTTATGGATTTAAGTAATAAAGTAGTATTTGTTGCTGGTGGAGCTGGAAATGTTGGTTCTTATATAGTTAAAGAATTTTTAGATTTAAATGCAATTGTATTAACTTCTACAAGAAGTAGAGAAAAATACGAAAAATTAAAAAGTTTTACTAAAAATAAAGAAAATTTAAAAATATTTAATTTAGATATAACAGATAAAAGTATTAATTATAAGGTAATAGAGTATATAGATAAGACTTATAAGAGGTTGGATGGTGTGGTTGTTGCTGTTGGTTCTTGGTTTGAGGCTAAAAAGGTATTGGAAACAGATGTTGATTTTTTATTAGATGTTTTTAATCAAAGGTTTATTAGTCATTTTGTAATAGCTAAGTTATTTTTAGGTTATATGATGAAATTGAATAGAGGGGTTTATTTGAGTTTAGCTGGTTATCATGCAGAGGATCCTTTAGAGAATTATGGGAGTATATCAATAAGTGGTGCTTCTCAAATTATGTTAACTAAAGTTTTAACAAAGGAATTAAAAGATTTTAAAGATATATCTGTAAATACAATATTAATGCCTGGTTTAAATACAAAAATAAAGGGAGAAATTTTGGCTAAATTTATTGTAAATTTCTTTATTCTTAATTTAAATACCCCTTTAATCAAAGGACAAATTATAAAGCTAAGTGAATATATTTGAAAAAATGTATTAGCTAATTTATGAGTAAAAATATTTTAATTATTCCTGGTTCTTCTTTAGTTAATTTTGGAGGTACTGAAAAGGTTACGCTCGATTTAATTGATTATCTTAGTAAATATAATTTAAAGATTAGTATATTTACTGTTTTGTATAAATTTAATTTTTTTCAAAAAAATAAGGATATTATACCTGAATTTAGGAAATATCAAATTTATAGAGTTATTGTTAATTCTTTTTTTATACCCAGATTTTTTTATATTTTTTTAAGTATTTTTTATTATGTTGATTGGCTAATTAATTATAAAATATTATTAAAATATTTATCTAGATATAATTTTGATATTATAATTATTTCAAATTTATATATTTTACCTTCTTTGATTAAGGCCGTAAAAATTTTTGAAAGTAAACCGAAAATATTTTTTTGGGATCATGGTACTTTAGTTTATTTCTATTATAGAAAAAACAGAAATATAATTTATAATTTATCATTTAGGTATTTTTTAACTAAGATTTTTAACTATACAGATAATTATTTATGTATATCAAGAGGAATAGAAAGGATAATAAAGGAAATAAATCCTGAAGCAAATACATATTTAGTGTATAATCCAGTGGAGATACCAAAGGAAGTGAAATTAATACCAAGAGGAGAGAATAATGTGTTATTATATGTAGGTAGATTAGAG
>JBMFOW010000131.1:0-4367 GCA_049969455.1 bacterium
GTTGTACTCATTATTATACCATTCATCACCTGATTAGAAATCAGGGGCTTTCTGGTAAGTATTTTATAAATAAACAGATTCTTTAATATCATAAAAAAAGTGTAAAAAAATATAATCAATAGGAAACCATCCAATTAAAGCTATTAAATCCCAAAAATATACTTTAAAAAATTTCCTGAAATCACCTATTGAAAAATATTTCACTAATAATTCAAAACTAAACAAAACCAAAAATAGTATATCTACTAAAAAATAGAAAACTATAGGATAAAATTTGTAAAAATAAAAATCTCTTGTAGTTAAAAATAATACATATAAAATAGAAATTACTGTTAATATATTATAAAAAATATTAAAATTTTTGTTATAGCTTAATAATTTATTTATAATTTTATTTATAGTATCTTCAAAAACTTTTACAAAATAACTCTTAAAGATATTTAGCATTGTTATATTTTAAATGTTTCTATTAAATCTATTTCTTCTTGTAATTTATTAATTAAAAATGAATATATTACTCTTAAATAATCTTTAAATATATCAGGAACTATCATATTTTTTAAATTAGGGAAATTAAATGGATAAAAAAATGGTACTACATCTTTTCTTACTTTCTCTTCTTTTAACATTATAGGAAAATATGCACAAGGCATAAACCCTATATCTATTAATATATTATGATAAAAATAATTTTCAGCTTTAGATAAAACTTCTAGATATCTTGCATCTAATTTATCTACTATAAATGGAATATTGTAAAAAATATTATAAATTTTTTCCAAATCATCATCTACTTCTACCCCCATTATAACACAATGCTTATCTATATAATTCAGATGTAAAAAAATTGATCCAATAGGAGTTTTTATTTTGAAATTTGGTTTATGAAATGGCATAAACTTAAACCTTAATTTATTAATTTTTTCATTATATTCTCTTTCAATATTATCTACTTTTATACTTATATTATCTAGTATAATAGGTTTAATATTTATTTTTTGATTTAGTACTCTTTGATATTTTTGATTTACTACCTGTTCAATACTTTTTAGTAATTTATTATTTAAATTTAATATATTCATATGCAAAATTTTATTTAGATATTGTTTAAATATTTGATATATTTCATTAACTAAAATATTCATTTTATTTATTTGTTGCCTTTTAGTTAATCCTTTAGAGGTTAAGTGTATAAAAAGTGCATGATTTTCATAAGTTAATACTCTTCTTACATTAGGGAATATTCCAGCAGGGATAAAGTTATTTTTTAATAATACTTTTTGAGGACCTATAGTTAAAGTTCTAGCTAAAGCATAAATAGCTTCTGATTTTAAAATAGAGTAATTGAATCCTATATAAAACAAAATTTCAAAAATTTTATTGTTTCTATATTTTTCTTTAACGACAGCAGCTAATGCCTTAGATAATAGATTTTTTTTATCTATTCTAAAAAGTATAGAAGCACACACCCTATTTTCATTATCATAAACTAACAACCATAGATTATCATTATTCATTAAAATCTCATTTAATAAGTCTTCATCATTTATTTCAGGTAGTGAATAATTATATCCATAAACTTCTTTATATAAATTTTTGATATCATTTTTATTATTTATACTAGCTTTTTTTATTTTAAAATTAAGAATTGATTCAGAAATTTCAAAATCAAAAATATTTTTTAAATCTCCTATTTTTATTTCTTTATTTAAGGTTAATTCTTGTAAAATTTGTTTTAAATTTATTTTATTTTTAGTTGAATTATTCATATTATTTAAAATAGTTTTAATCTATTATTTATTTTAACAAAAATCTTTAAAAATCCTATTAATTTTATAAATTAATATTAATAATGAATATAAAAAGGAAATTTAAATTAAAAATATAATATTTAATTAATGGAATACTTTAAGCTTATAAGAATTCATCAATGGGTAAAAAATTTATTAATATTTGCTCCTTTATTTTTTTCCTTTAATTATAACATAAATATTTTTATAAAATTAGTATTGGTATTTTTTATTTTTAGTATAGTAGCTAGTGGAGTATATATAATAAATGATATTATAGATTTAGAAAATGATAAAAATCATCCAGATAAAAAAAATAGGCCTTTAGCTTCAGGAAAAATTTCTATAAACATTGCTATATTTATTGCATTTTTGCTATTTGGTTTTTCATTTTTTGTTTCTTTTTTATTTAATAAAATTTTATTTTATTTAATATTAATTTATTTAATTATAAATTTATTATATAGCGTAGTTATAAAAAAAATAGTTATATGGGATGTAATATTTTTAGCATTAAATTATATTATAAGATTATTAGTAGGTTCTTTACCTTTTAATATTGAATTATCAAATTGGATAATAATAAATACTTTTTTATTAGCTATTTTAATAGTTTTTTCAAAAAGAAGGGACGATTTAATACTTTTCTATAAAGGTAAAAATACAAGAAAAAATATACATAATTATTCATTAGAATTAATAAATATTTCAATATCAATTGTAGGTGGATTATCTATTGTATCTTATCTTATGTATGTTACAAATATAAAAACCATTGAAAAACATGGTCAATACTTATATATAACATTTATTTTTGTTTTAGTAGGAATTATAAGATATTTACAAATAATATATAAAGATGAATCTAATGGAGATCCTTCTAAAATCTTCATAAAAGATAATTTTTTAAAAATAACAATATTACTATGGTTAATAATTTTTTATATATTACACTATTTAAATACTATAAATTTTTTTAATTTATGATAATAAATAAAGAAATAAGTACTTGGACATTAAACCCTAAATTACAATCAAAGATATATAAACCTGATAATTATATTGATATAAAAAAATTAAATAATTATTTATATAATTTTTTAGTAGTAGGAAAATTAAGAAGTTACTCTGATTCAATATTTGAAACTTTAGTTAAAACCACCAGATATAATTATATTTTAGATTATAATAAAGAAGAAGGATATATAGAATGCACTTCAGGGATAACTTTACAAGAAATAATAAACTTCATTATAAAAGATAATTACTTTTTATTAGTTACTCCAGGTACTAAGTATATAACATTAGGAGGAGCAATATCAAATGATGTACATGGGAAAAATCATCATATTCACGGTTCTTTTAGTGAATCAATATTAGAAATTGAAGTTCTTCTTCCTAATAATCAAATAATAAAAATAAATGATAAAAATAATGATATATATAAAGCTATAGTAGGAGGTATTGGTCTAATAGGAATAATCTTAAAAGCTAAAATCAAATTACTTAAAATACCCTCTCCTTTTATTTTACAAAAAAATTTTAAAACTAAAAATTTTAATGAACTAATTGATAAAATTTATGAACTAAATAAATACACCTATAATGTAGTATGGTTAGACTTACTTAATGCAACTAAAAACAATCTAAATTCAATAATTCAAACAGGAGAATTTATAAATTACAGCAATTTTGATATAGAGTCATTAATTAATAAAAGCAATAAAAAAATAAATATTCCAAACTTTTTAAAGATAAAAGATATAATAGTAAAAATTTTTAATTATATTTACTATCTGCTTTGTTTTGAAGAAAAAATTACTGACTATAATACTTTTTTTTATCCATTGGATAAAATATATAATTGGAATATACTATACAAACCTAAAGGATTTTTACAATATCAGATAATAATTAATTCAGAAGAAGCTCTTGAAGAGATAATATACAAAATAACTAAATCTAATATAAAACCTTATTTATCTATATTAAAATTCCATAAGGAAGGTAATAATAATTTTTTATCTTTTCCAACTAAAGGTTTTAGTCTTGCACTTGATTTTAAGTTACAAGAAGGATTATATAACTTATTAAATGAAATAGATAATATAGTAATTAAAAATCAAGGTAGAATTTATCTAGCTAAGGACAATAGAATTGATAAAAATAAATTTATGTTAATGTATCCTAAAATCAATGAATTCAAAAAAATCAGACAAGAATTAGAAGCTCATAAAAAGTATGTATCTTTACAATCCATGAGATTAGGTTTATAATATTATATTTATAAATTAATAATAAAAAACAATATGAATAAAAAAGGTTCTGAAAAATATTTACTAATAATAGGTGGTAATAGTGATATAGCTAAATCTTGTGCTATTGAATTTGCCAAAAATAGTTTTAATTTAATATTAACTACTACTGATAAAAATAAACTAGAAGAATTTTCTAAGCATGTTTCTAATTTATTTAATGTAAACGTAATAATAGAAGAATTAGATGTATTAAATTTTTCTTATCATTTAGAATTTTGGAATAAAGTTAAAAACTATAATATAGAGGTTGTTTTAGTAG
>JBMFOW010000132.1:0-4321 GCA_049969455.1 bacterium
ATATTAATAAAGAATATGGAGATAGTAGTAGTAGGAGCAGGGTTAGCTGGCTCAGAAGCAGCTTATTATTTATTAAAAAAAGGAATTAAAGTTGTACTTTATGAAATGAAGCCTTTAAAATTTTCTCCTGCTCACAAAAATCCTAATTTTGCTGAATTAGTTTGTAGCAACACATTTGGTAGTATAGAATTAACCAATGCTTCGGGATTACTTAAAAAAGAAATGGAGCTATTAGATTCTATTGTTTTAAAAGCTGCCAAAGAAGCTTATGTACCTGCAGGTAAAGCTTTAGCAGTTGATAGAAATATTTTCTCTGATTTCATAACTAAAACTCTAAAATCCTTTAAAAATTTAACTGTAATAAATCAAGAGTTTTATGATTTAGAAGACTTTATTAATGATAAAAACAAAATAATAATAATAGCGACAGGGCCTTTAACATCTGAACTTTTATTTAATAATTTAAAAAAAATAATAAAAAAAGATTATTTATATTTTTTTGATGCTATATCTCCAATAGTAGATGCATCTACTATAGATTATACAAAAGGTTTTTGGGGATCTCGTTATCAAGAAAATTCTAACGATTATTTTAATTGTGTATTAAATAAAGAAGAATACGATATATTTTATAATGAATTAATTAAAGCAGAAGTTGTAGAATTTAAGGAATTTGAAAAAGATATATATTTTGAAGGGTGCTTACCTATTGAAGAGATGGCAAAAAGAAGTTATAAAACTTTACTTTATGGACCAATGAAACCTATAGGCTTAAAAGATCCTAATAACAATAAAAGACCTTATGCTATTGTACAATTAAGAAAAGAAAATAAAGAAGGTACAATGTTATCATTAGTAGGATTTCAAACAAAAATGAAATATAATGAGCAACAAAGAGTTTTAAGATTAATTCCTGCTTTAAGAAATGCAGAATTTTTAAGATACGGTTCTACTCATAAAAATATCTTCATTCAATCTAATTACGTTTTAAGTAAATATTTAAATTTGAGGGAATATAGTAATATATTTTTTGCAGGTCAGATAATAGGGGTGGAGGGTTATATAGCTAGTGCAGCAACTGGTATAGTTACTGCTATTAATGCTTTTAATTTAATTAATAACAAAGAACTAATAGAGTTTCCTAATAATACAATGATAGGAGCTCTTATTTATTATATAACAACCAAGGAAGGAGAATTACAACCTATTAACCCAGTTTGGAATATTATCCCTGAATATAATGAAATATCAAATTTATCAAAAGAAGAAAAAAGATTATTACTAGCTAATAAGTCCTTAGAAATATTAAAAGATTTATTGAAAAAATTATAAAATAAAAAAAATATTTATGGCGTTATATTTAAGTGGGTTTAAAGAAGAGAATATAATATTAGCTTCAAAGTATATAAAGGATGGTAAATTAGTAGCATTTCCTACAGAAACTGTTTATGGACTTGGTGCTAATGCATTAAATAAAGTAGCAGTTGCTAAAATATTTGAGGTAAAAAATAGGCCTAATTTCGATCCTCTAATAGTACATATTGCTAATAAAGAAGATATCTATAATTATGTAGAGAATGTTAATGAAGAAGTTTTAAAATTGATTAATGAATTTTGGCCAGGACCTCTAACTTTAGTTTTAAAAAAGAAAAAAATTATTCCAGATATTGTTACTGCCGGATTAGATACAGTTGCTATAAGAATTCCTGCTAATGAAATAGCTTTAAAATTAATAAAATATTCAAATTTACCTATAGCTGCACCAAGTGCTAATCCTTTTAATTATCTTTCACCTACTACTGCAAAAGCAGTCTTAGAAACTATTGGTGATAAAATAGATATAATATTAGATGGTGGAAAAACTCAGTTTGGTTTAGAATCTACTATCTTAACTTTTGATGAAAATAATCAAATACTATTATTAAGACCCGGTGCACTAGAAATAGAAAAAATTGAAAAACTATTAAATAAAAAAGTTATAATCTATAATAAATCTAAAATAATTAGTTCAGGACAAACTAAACATCATTACAAACCTTATAAAGAACTTATCATCATCAAAAACCTTAATAATTCTAATATTCATAGATTTATAGAAAAAATACAAAAAGAATTTAACCCAAATGAACTTTATTTATTATTAACCTTTAAAAATATTGAATTAGAAAATTTTAAAGAAAACTACAAATTAGATTTTATAATAGATTATCTATCAGAAAACAATGATTATTATGAAATAGCATCTAATTTATTTGAAAAATTGAGGTTAGCTGATAAAAGTGATAAAAAATTTATTTTAGTAAATGAAGTTTCAAAAAACTCCTTAGGATTAGCTATAATGAATAGATTAGAAAAGGCTACTAATAAGTTCTTTCATATAGATTAATTCTATTTTACTTTTATTATTTTTTAACTTATTTTACTGTTTAAGGGGCTTTGCCCCTTAAAAAAACCCATTGGGGGTTTCCACCCCCAAACCCCCTTCCATTTTTATTATCTTTTTTTTTATCTCTTCTTATTACTTAAGGGGTTTCATCCCTTAAGGAACCCTCAATACTCTTTAATCATATAAAATAGATTTTACTTAATTAAAAACCCTTCTTCAGAAGTTTGTAAATCCTTCTGAATCAATTTATCAAGAATAACACTAACTTTAACATTAGATACAAATTCTTGATTATTATTAGTTAATTTAGCTTTAACCTCAGTTTCAACATCAGATTTAATTAAAGCACCATAATCAACTGAAAACAAAGTAACCCCTTTAGATATTAAAGATTGTTGAACATCATTAACAGTATTTTCCCATTTATCACTAGAAACCTCAATAACAATAGCATCTAAGTTTTTAACTTTTTCAAAACCTTTAGCAGTATAATAATAATTCAATTCAATGGGAGAACCTTCGGCTAATCTTAAACTAGTTTTAGATATCCAAGTTTCACCTATCTCAATAGATTTATCAGGAAAAGAAGGACTACTAACAGGACTATCCATAGTGCTACTAAGAACTTTTCCTTTTTTATCCATAACCATTTTCATAGTTTGAGTAGGAATAGCAATTTCCTGAGGAGCATTATTCCTTAAAAAAGAAACAGGATCTATTTCAATCTCTAATTCAAATTCTCCATTAGGTAAAACTTTACTAACTTTTTGAGTTAACTTCATTTTTATTTCATCAATTTCTTTTTCTTCATTATTATTATCCTTAAATATCTTTATATTATTAACAATAACGTCATATAAATAAACTTGCCCCTCTTTCATTTTATATTCTAAATTAATAGCCATAAATTTTTTACCCCCTTTATTTTATTTTTATATTAACCTTCTTTAATTCAGATTTAGTAGTTTCTGGATTATCTAATCTCTTAACTCCAACTTTAGAGGATTCTAAATTCAATTCTATATTTTTCTTAGTATTAGCAACAAAATTTAATAATTTTTTTAATTCTTCTTCAAAGTTAGTCATAATTTTATAAATATATTTTTCAGCTTCATCTATCATATTTTGAGCTTCTTCATTAGCCTGATTCTTTATTTTATTAGCATATTCATAAGCTTGCATAACTATCTCATTGTTATTTAATATATCATTACTTAGTATCTGTAATTGTCTTTCTTTTTCTTCTAATTCTCTTCTTAATTTATTAACTTCATCTATAGATACAAAATTTTTATCAATAACAGTTCTTAATTTACTTATTAAAGTTAAAAATTCTTTAGTATTAACTAAAGAAGAACCAAAAAATTTCTTAGAAGTTCTTATCATTTTTTCTAATTTATCAATTAATAATCTTATTTCTTCCATGTAATCCCCCCTTTTTTATAAATAATGAAAAATATTTTTAGTAAAATGAAAATTATCAAACTTGATTAAACTAAAATTATCCCAAAACACACAAGTTCCAAAAGCTAAGATCTTACCATTATTATTATTATTAAAAACTCCCTTTACTAACGGTACCCCATTTTCAGATAAAACTAAATCAATATATTTAAAATCTCTATTATTACCTATAATACCAATAGATGAACTACAAGGTAAAATAACTTTATTAACATTTTTTTTTAGTAAATCATTAACCTTAGAAGTAACTAATAAATATTCATCATTTTCTATATTATTTATTTTATCTATAACTTCATCATAATTTATATTTAATCCAACCCTATTTAAAACTTTATTACATATTTTAGAACTATTATCCTCATTGTTATAATAAGATAAAAATAAAATAGTTTTACCATTGTAAAACAATTCTAAGATTTTTTGAACCTCATTATCTTGAAACTCAATTTCAGGATAATTAAAAACTAT
>JBMFOW010000133.1:0-4259 GCA_049969455.1 bacterium
AAAAATATTTTGTTAATGAAATAATTATGAATGAAAAAGAATTAAAAATAAAAGAAATAAGAAAAAATTTTCCTTATGCTAAGATTATTGATTATTCTCAGGTTAATTTAAATAATGAAGAGATATATGTTATTAAATTAGATGATTTAATAAAAGAAAAAGTAGAAGAAATAAATGGAATAGTTTTATTTTATTTTGATGTACTTACTATTGTTGGTTTATATAATAAAAGTAGCTTTTTTTTAAAAGCAAATTATTCTATAAAAAAAATAGAAAATACCTTTTTTATTGATATTAGATTAAATGCTGATATTGATTTAGATTGTGATTTATGTGGTAATAATTTTATTTATAATTTTGAGTTTAATACTCAAGAAATCCATTCTAAAAATTATAACTTAGAAATTAAAGAAATACAAGATGCATATTATTTTGATTTTAATGATGATAAAATTGATATTGGAAGAATTATTTTAGAAAATTTTATTTCTAATTTACCTTTAAAATTTACTGACAATTGTAAATAATTAATAATTCTAAAGTAATTAATTTTATAAATAAATTTTATGGATAATAAGGATATATCAAAGAATAAAGAAAAAATATTAAAAGAGATAAGTAATATTTATGATAGTTCGAAGGTAAGGGATTATAAGGAATTAATTAATAAAGATTTAGAAAAAGCCGCTGCTTTTAAAATTGATGAAGAATCAAAGGAAGTTGAGTTATTAGCTATAGGAGTAGGGGAGTATGCTAATTTAATTCAACAAGAAGCATTAAAACATGATATACCTATATATAAAGATAAAGATTTAACTGAAACCCTTATTAAATTTGATATAAATACTAATTTACCATCTTATATGTATGATGTGATTGTTCAGGTTATAAATTTTGTTTCTAAAATAAATAGTAAATATGGGAGATATAAAAAATAAAAAAGCAATAATAATCGCTGGTAATGTATATAAATATAATTTTAATAAAAAATCTTATATAGATGAATTGATTCAGGAAATAAGAGATTTACTAACTTTTTTAAATTATAAAGAAGCTTTTACTGTAGTTCAAAATTTAAAATCAATAAATCCTGCTACTTTTTTAAATAAAGGAAAATTAGAAGAAATAAAAAATTTATGTAATTATTTAAAACCTGATTTATTGGTTTTTGTTAATAATTTAACACCAACTCAGTTTAGAAATTTAGAAAATTATTTTAAAGATCAGGATTTTGAAATCATGGATAGAGTAGGAATAATTTTAGAGATTTTTGCTAAAAGAGCTAAAACTTTAGAAGGTAAATTACAGGTAGAGTTAGCTAGACTTAATTATTTATTACCGAGAATTACAGGGTATGGAAAAATTTTATCTAGATTAGGTGGAGGTATAAAAACTAGGGGACCGGGTGAAATGAAATTAACTATAGAAAAAAGAAAAATTCTTAAAAGAATAAATAGCATTAAAGAAAAATTAAAAGAGGTTGAAAAAAATCGAGAAAATCAACGAAAAAATAGAATTAAATCTAATTTACCTATTGTTAGTATAATTGGATATACTAATGCAGGGAAATCTACTTTATTTAATTTGCTAACAAAAGAGAATGTATTAGTAGACGAAAAAGTTTTTGCTACTTTAGATCCTGTTTCATCAAAAGCTTATATTGATAAAGATTTCTATATAATCTTAAATGATACTGTTGGTTTTGTTAGAGATTTACCTCAAGAATTGCTTAATGCTTTTAAAGCTACTTTTGAAGAATTAAAATATAGCGATTTATTTATATTATTATTTGATATTTCAAATGAAAATGTTAAAGAACATATTAAGCATACATTTGATATTATTACAAAAATTAATCTCAATCATATTCCTTATATTGGAGTATTTAATAAAATTGATAATGTAAAAGATAAACAAACTTTAGATAATTTTAAAAATGAATTTAAGGATTACTTATTTATTTCAGCTAAAAATAAGATAAATATAGATATATTAAAAAATAAAATAAAAGAAGTATTAACTAAAATTTACTTTGATTATAAATTAAGTTAAAATTTTTAAAAAATATTAAATAATTTTATAAAAGGAGGATTTCTTAATGATAATATTATTCCCATCTTTTATTAATAACTTCTTTTCATTATTAGAATTCCCTTTATTTTATCAATTTTTTAATAAAGATTATGTAAATCTTTTTAATATTTATTTTGATATTTATTTAAACAATATTAATAATTTTTATGATTCAATTTATGAAGATTATAAATTTTTAAAAACAACTCTTGATTTAGATTATCTTAAGAATATAAATGAAATTTATTATAACTTTATTTTGAAATTAGATGAACTAATATCTAATAAATTATTAGATAATATTTTTAATAGGATTAATCAAAATTCTAATTTAATTAAAGATTTAATTAGTAATTTAAATCTAAATGAATTTAACGAAAAATTTGATATAATCTATAAAGATTTAGAATCAAATGCAAAATTAGTTTTACAAGATATTGTAAAATTAATTGATTTTTCAAATAATATAAATAAAATATTAAATGTTCAAAAAAAGTTGAGCCCTTTCCCATTTGTTGATAAATTTTTAAAAATGTTTTTAGTTTATATTCAAAATATAAACGATTTATCTAATTATCCAATTGATACTTTGTTAAATTTAATGTTAAAAAATGTATCATTTATTAATACTTTAGAAACAAATTATTATCATGTAGTTAATATTTTAGAAGAATATTTAAAAACTGCTATTTTTTCATCAAATACAAATGAAAATTTAAATAAATTAATTAATTATTATAAGGATTTACTTAATTTTATTGAAGCATTAAAATATGCTATAGGGGGAGTTTATCAAATAGCTAGTGGTAATATTGAACAATTAGATAAAAAAGAAGTAGAACTTTTATTTATTCAAATAAATCAAGCTTCTAATGGATTATTTCAAAAACAAATTGAAATAAACAATTTTATTAATTCTAATTTTGAAACTCCTTTTGATTTATATTTACTGATTTTTAAATCTATCTTAAATAGTAATAAAGAAAATCAAGAAAAAATTTTAGAAATTATTTTTAATGAATTTAATAATTTTATAATATCTTTTTTTAGTAATCCTTTAGTATATTATCTTTTTAAAGATAATCCAGAAAATATTTATGAAAAACTTATTTTTTATCTTGATAATTATTTATTTATTGATTTAAAAAAGATTGATAAAAATGAGATAAATAAAATAATAGAGATAATTGAGTATTATAAAAATCAGTATTTTAAAAAAGAATTTTTTGATCCAAATTTAAAAAATATTTTAAAAAATATTTACGAAATTGTTTTGATATATAATTTGTTTATAAATCATAATATAACTTATACTACCTTTTTTAATACTTTTAAAAATATTTTTTCTTTTATTAATCTATATAAAATATTTTCATTAAATGATAATAATAGTTTTGAATCTATAAATTTATTAGAAAATAGATTTAATGATTTATATAATTTAATTAATCCTGAAGATATTTTCTATAAATTTTATGTAAATTTTTATAACTCAAAAATAGATTATTACAGATTTATTTTTGAACTAAGCTATTTGATCTATGAAATTATTTATTTATTAAAAGATTTATTAATTTCGTTTAATAGTATAATAAATACAAAATTTAAATGTCCAAAATGTTTTGTAGATAATGAGTATTTAAATTTAAGATGTAGTAATTGTGGTTTTGTTTTTCCGTTTAATCCTACTAAAGTTTTATTAAATAATATAATTAATAGTAATCCTTTAGTTTGGGGATATACTTTAAATTTAATTGATCTAATATTTTATAAAAAAGATAAAGAATCAGCATTGGATTTATTATATAATTCTATTGATAATTTTTCCAATTTTTTAAGTAATATTGATCCTTTAAATATTAATGATGAAAAAATAAAAGATAATTATTTATTAATTCAAGAGATAACAGGAATTTTAAGGGATTTATATGATACTATTGAAAATGAATTAGATGATTTAAATAATTTACAATCTTATCAAGATGAAATTATTTCAAAAATTTCAAAAATAATTGATATTTCAAAATCTCTTAAATTAGAATAGAATTATATTTATTTATATTAAACTAAGATATTAAAGATGGATAATAAAAATTATTTTGTTATTGCAATAGATTTTGGAAGTAATTCTAATAAATTTCTATTTGCTAATATAATTAATAATAATTATAAATTTTTATATAAGG
>JBMFOW010000134.1:0-4198 GCA_049969455.1 bacterium
ATAGGGGGTATAGGTATAGAGTGAAAATCAGAAAAAAAATGAAAAATAAAAACATAAAAATAGAAATCCCCAATATAAATAAAAGTCTTAGAAATGATAACAAAATTAACAATGATAACGAAATTAACAACGTAGCAATTAATACTGTATATTTAAAAGAAGATCTTTTAAAAGATTTAGAGTTAAGATTAAAGAAAATAGAGGGGCAAATAAAAGGGATTCAAAATATGCTAAAAGCTCATAAAAACTGTGATGATATAATTATCCAGATAATGGCAGTAAAAGCTGCACTTAATTCAGTTGCTATTAAGCTATTAAAAGGACATATAAAATCCTGTATTAAATTTAAAAATAACAACTATTTAATTTTAAATAATTTTTTAAATTCTTTAGAAAAAATATTTAAGGAGGTAAAGTAACATGAATAAGGAAAATAACTTAGGTTTTAAAGATTTATTTTTAGCATCTATAGGATTTAGTTTTGGATTTTCTTTAATGTTTTTTATAATTTCTTTACCTTTTTTGGGATTATCTCAAATTGATTTTATAAAAAACTATGTTAGAATAATTGGAGGAATAATTTTAATATTTTTTGGTTTAGTTTTATTAGATATATTAAAGATTCCATTTTTAAAAAAATATTTTAAATTTATAGATTTAAAAGCTAAAGCAGATAATAAAAATAAAAAAGGAATTTTAGGAATTTTGATTAGTTCAATAATAATAGGGATTAGTTTTTCAAGTGGATGGGCTCCTTGTGTTGGACCAGTTATGATTAGTGTTTTATCTATTATCGCAAATCAACAAAAATTCTTAGATGGTGTTATTTTAGTATCTATTATGTCTTTAGGTTTAATGACAGGCTTTTTATTGGTATCTCTTTTAGTTTATTTCATTAAAGGAATTATATCACATTTATCCAAGATATCTGTAATCATGGAAAAATCTTTAGGAGTGGTATTCATTTTAATGGGAATAATTTTAATTACTTCTAAATTAAATATATTTTTATCCTTAGGAATAGGAAGTGATTTATTAGAAAAATTTAGTTATAATATAAGTAGTTTAAGTTTATTTAGTATTTTAATATCTTTTGTTGCTGGTTTTTTTATATTTTTATCTCCTTGTACTTTACCATTAGTTATACCTTATGTATTTTATATTACTGGAGTTAGTATAAAAAAATAATAATTATTTCTTAATTAAGAAATCTATAAATTTTAAGAGTAAAAATAAAATTAGTATAGAATAGAAAATGTTTTAATTTACTATAAAAATAAATTTAGAAGATAATATAATTAGGAGAATTTTTAAATTCCAAAATATATACTTATTTAAATGTAATTATTATAAAGTAATATAAAGAAGTAATTGATAATTGAAGATATTTTAATTTTTAGTTAATGATACAATGAAATTTTAATAAAAGTTGTAAAAATTTTAGTAAATAATAAAATATTTAAATAATTTAAATTTTTTATTTGCTTTTCCATAAAAGGTTTAATTTTTATTTAGTAAAATTTATATATTGAAAACAGTAACTATAAATTTAATAAATTAAAGAATGAAAGGGGGAAAATAGAAATGGCAACTAAAACCAAAGATATAAATCCATATGAGATGGCAGTTAAGCAATTAGAAGAGGTAGCTAAATTTATAAACTTAAAAAGTAGTGTATTAGAGTATTTAAAACATCCTAAAAGAGAATTAATTGTATCTATTCCTGTTAGAATGGATGATGGTAGTGTAAAAGTATTTACTGGTTATAGAGTTCAGCATAATTTTGCATTAGGACCTACTAAAGGTGGATTTAGGTATCATCCAAATGTTAATTTAGATGAAGTTAGGGCATTAGCAATGTGGATGACTTGGAAATGTGCTGTTATGGATTTACCATATGGTGGTGCTAAAGGAGGAGTAGCTGTTGATCCTAACAAATTATCCTTATCTGAATTAGAAAGATTAACAAGGAGATATGCTTTTGAATTAATTCCAATAATAGGACCTGAAAAGGATATACCTGCTCCAGATGTTAATACCAATCCACAAACAATGGCATGGTTTATGGATACTTATTCTATGGCAGTTGGATACACTGCACCAGGAGTAGTTACTGGAAAACCTATAGAAGTTGGTGGCTCTAAAGGAAGAGTAGAAGCAACAGGTAAGGGTGTTATCTTTGTTTTATTAGAATTATTAAATAAGCTTGGAAAAAATATAAAAGATTTAAGAATAGCTATTCAAGGATTTGGAAATGTAGGTAGCATTGCAGCATTAGAGGCTTACAGATTAGGAGCTAAAGTAGTAGCTGTTTCTGATGTTACTACTGCTTTATATGATCCTAATGGACTTAATATTGAAGAATTATTTACATATATTAATACTTCTAATAACAAGCTACTTATAAATTATCCACATTATACTAAAATAACTAATAAAGATTTATTAGAGTTAGATGATATAGATATATTGATTCCTGCAGCATTAGAAGGTGTTATAACAGAAGATAATGCAGATTATATAAAAGCTAATATAATAGTAGAGGGTGCTAATGGACCAACTACTCCTGAAGCTGAAAAAATTTTATTATCTAAAAATAAAATCATAGTACCTGATATTTTAGCTAATGCTGGAGGAGTTACTGTATCTTACTTTGAATGGGTTCAAGATTTACAATCATTTTTCTGGGAAGAAGAAGAGATTAATAATAAATTAAAAAAATTAATGACTAGAGCTTTTGAAAAAGTTTGGTCTTATTCTAATGGAAATAATGTATCTTTAAGATTAGCTGCTTATGCTTATGCAGTTTCTAAAGTTGCTAGAGCTTTAGAATTAAGAGGAATCTTTCCATAATTTTTTAATATTTTATTAAATAATAAGAAATTTTATTTAATTTTAAGGAGGATGAAATATGTTAAAGGAGTTATCGAAATCTTTAGAAAATTTAGGTACTGAAGGAGCATTTGAAGTATTAGCTAAAGTAAAAGAATTAGAGAGACAAGGTAAAAAAATTATACATTTACAAATAGGGGAACCAGATTTTGATACACCTGATAATATAAAAGAAGCAGCTTATAAAGCTTTAAAAGAAGGTAAAACTCATTATTCTCAACCCTTAGGAATATATGAATTAAGAACATCTATTGCTAATTATTACAAAAAAATGTATAATATTGATATTAAAGCGGATAATGTTGTTATAGGTGTTGGTGGAAAATCTTTAATTTTAATTTCTATTATGTCAATAGTTAATGAAGGTGATGAAGTTATTTGTCCTAATCCTGCTTACCCTGCATATGAGTCTGTGCTTAAATTTGTTAAAGCTAATATAAAATATCTACCACTTAAAGAAGAAAATAATTTTAGCTTTGATTTAGATGAACTAAAATCTTTAATAACCAATAAAACTAAATTAGTTATAATAAATAATCCTCAAAATCCTACAAGTGGAATTATACCTCTTAGTGATTTAAAAGAATTAGCTAATTTGTCTGAAAAATATGGTTTTATAGTATTATCCGATGAAATTTATGATAGAATAGTTTATGATGAAAAATTTACTAGTTATTTAAATTTAAAACAAACTGATACTATAATAATAAATGGATTTTCTAAAACTTATTCTATGACTGGTTGGAGATTAGGTTGGGCTATTATTCCTGATTATTTAATCTCTAATTTTCAAAAATTAGCTATAAATTTATATTCTTGTCCTCCAACATTTTCACAGTATGCTGCAATAGAAGCACTAGAAGGTCCTCAAGATAGTGTTGATTTCATGGTAAATGAATTTAAAAAAAGAAGAGATTATGTATATAATCGAATAAATAGTATTGAAAAATTATCTATGATAAAACCTAAAGGAGCTTTTTATGCATTTATTAATATTAAAAAAACTAATCTTAAATCTAATGAATTTTTTAATAGATTGCTAAATGAATATAATGTCGCAGTTTTAAGTGGTACAGCTTTTGGTAAATATGGAGAAGGATATATAAGAATATCTTATGCTACTTCATTAGATAATTTAAAAGAAGCTATTGATAGAATAGAACAATTTGTTAAATCTATTTAAAAATAGTAATTAAGGTTAAAATAAATGGATTTAAAGCAAAAATTACTTAAAGAATTAAAAACTATAAAAGATTTATATCATAGTAAACAATATGGATATGCTAATTTTAAAATTAAATTAAAC
>JBMFOW010000135.1:0-4179 GCA_049969455.1 bacterium
GGGGTTATAGGGGTGAAAAATAAGAAGGGGGTATGGGGGTGAAACCCCCATTGTATTACAGCGTGTGGGGACGCTAAGTCCCCACGGGGATTCTTAAGGGGTGAAAAATCTCAATTAATAAAGGAGAAGAATAAAAAAACGTTGAATATTAATAATAATGGAGTTATATTTTGGTACTGATGGGATAAGGGAAAAATACCCTATTTTAAATGAGTTAAACGCTTTTTTTATATCTTATTTTTTTGTTCAGAATGTTAAAGAAGATATAACTGATATTTATATAGGTTATGATAGTAGGTTTAGTAGTTTATCTTTAGCATTAGTATGTGCTTCTGCTATTGTATCCTTTTTTAATAAATATAATATTAATAAAAAAGTTATTTTATCTAATAGTTTTGTTTCTACTCCATTAATGGCTTTTATATCTAATTATAAGAAATCTTATTCAATTCAGATAACTGCTTCTCATAACCCTTTTTTTTATAACGGTATAAAAATATTTAATAAAGAAGGTCAAAAAATAGATAATAAATTAGAAAATCTTATAGAAGCTCAACTAAATAAAGTTATTAATTCTAAATTTATTGACAATTATAAATTTTTGGAATTTGATATAAATAATCCCAATATATTTTATTTAAATAATAAGCTTAAGAAATTTATATTTAGGGATTTTAGTAGTATTTATGTGAATAAGATTTTGGATTTTTTTAAAAATTTTTTTGAGAAAAATAATATAAAGATAAATGGTTTAAAAAATAGAAAAATTTTAATTTTATTGGATTTAGGGAATTCTGCTATATCTTTTTTAGCATCAAAAATTTATTCCAAGTTTTTAGATTTTATAAAAAATCTAAATCCTAATTTAAAAATTGATATAAATTTAATGAATAATAAGCCTAATGGGTATAATGTGAATTATAATTGTGGATCTGTTAATTCTGAATATTTAAAAAATGAGATATTAAAAGTAGATTCTAATTATGATTTAGTAATTGGATTTACGTATGATGGGGATGCAGATAGAACTTTATCTTTTGTTAAAACTAATTCTTCTAAATTGATTTTTTTAGATGGAGATTTAATTATATTATCAATTGTATATTTTTTAAACAAATTAGGATATAATATTAATAAAGTAGCTTTAACGCATATGAGTAATTTAGCTATAGAAGAAATGTTTAATAAAATGAATATAGAAGTTATTAGAGTTAATGTAGGAGATAAGTATATAACTCAAGCTATAAATGAGGGTAAAGCTCAGATTGGTGCAGAGAATTCTGGTCATGTAGTTATTCCTTTATTTTTAAAAACTGGGGATGGTTTATTTACTTCTTTATTTCTATTATCTGCTTTATTATCAGATTTTAATGAAATTATATCTTTAATAGAAAATATAAAACTTTATTCTCAAAAACTTATTAATATAAAAGTTTCTAATAAAATTGAATTTATGGAAAGAAATAAGGAGATATTTAAAAAAATAGAAGAGATTATTAATACTAAAGGAAGAGTTTTTATAAGGCCTTCTGGTACTGAAGATCTTATTAGGATACTTATAGAAACTTATGAACAAGATATTATAAAAGATATAGAGAATATAATAAACAAAGAGGTGATTGCTAATGTTTGAAAAGTTAGTTGATAGTTTTGGAAAAATAGTTAAGAATTTATCAGGTAAAGGTAAGATTTCAAAAGAAGAAATAGATCAAACTATTAGGGATATAAGATTAGCATTATTAGAAGCTGATGTACATTTAGATGTTGTTAGAGAATTAACTTTCTTAATTAAAAAAGAAATGGAAAATAAAGAAAATGTGGAATATTTTACACCTTCTCAGTTAATAATAAGATCTACAAGAGATAAGATAATAGAGATCTTAGGTGGTAAAGCTTCAGATTTTAATATTTTAAAGAATCCCTCAGTGGTTTTGTTAGTAGGTTTGCAAGGATCGGGGAAAACTACTACTGCTGCTAAATTAGCTTACTACTTAAAATCTTTGGGGTATAATCCTTTGCTTGTTGCAGCTGACTTTAATAGACCTGCTGCTATTGATCAATTAGTTTATCTTGCTAATCAAAATAATTTAAAAATAGTTTATGATCATAATTCTAATAGTATGGATATAATTTCAAAAGCTATAAGTGTTGCAAAACAAGAAGGATTGAATCCTATTATTGTTGATACTGCTGGAAGAGTACATATTAATGAAGAAGTAATCAATGAAATTAAAAATATTAAAGATAAATTTAGTGAATATATTGAGCATTCTATTTTAGTAATTGATTCAATGGTTGGACAGGAAGGAGTTAATATTGCAAAACAATTTGATGAGAAAATTAATTTAACTGGGTTTATTGTTACTAAATTAGATGGAGATGCTAGGGGTGGAGTAGCTTTATCTATTAGATATGTTACTAAAAAACCACTTTATTTTATTGGAGTTGGTGAAAAGATTTCTGATTTAGAGATATTCCATCCAGATAGAGTTGTTTCTAGGATCCTTGGTATGGGTGATATCTTAACATTTATTGAAAAAATAGAAAAACAAATAGAAGAAGATGAGTTGCAAAAAGTTGAAAAATATTTACAAGGGGAATTCACTTTTAATGATTATTTATCTTATCTTAGGTTAATAAAAAAGATGGGAGATTTTAAGAGTATATTATCTATGTTACCTTTATCTATGTTTGGGATAAATCCTGCTGCTTTAAGGGAGATTAATGTTGATCCTAAGCAAATTGATAAAATAGAAGCTATTATTAATTCTATGACGAAAGAAGAAAGAAAGAATCCTGAGATTCTAAATAGTAGTAGGAAAGCAAGGATTGCTAGGGGTAGTGGAACCTCTATTAAAGATGTTAATTTAATATTAAAGCACTTTAGAGAGATGAGAAAAGTATTAAAGAAAATGGGTAATATAGTTAAAAAAGAAAATATCCCAGAATTAAATACTCCAGTTAATACCTCTAATATTAAAGATATTATGAACCTATTTAAAAGATAATTAATTTTAGTTTTAAAGGTAATCAATTTTAAAGGTACAAATTCTATTTTTTGGGGTATAAAAGAAGAGAAGGAATTAAAAAAAATAAATATAAAGAAGGGAAGGTTATTTAAAAAAAATAATAGATAACATAAAGGAGGTGTTTGAAATGAAAAAAGTTAGAAAAAAGAAAAATATAAAAGGGGTTACTTTAATAGAGTTATTAGTAGTAGTTGCTATAATTACAATATTAGCTGCTATAATTTTACCTTATATAGGTAATAGAACCGAAGATGCAAAAATAGCTGCTATGGAAGATATTATAGCAAATGTGAGAACTGCTACCTTGTTAATGTTTAATGATACTTCAAATTTTAGTGCTAGATGGGATGACTTAATATTAAATGCTACACCTTTACCTAATTGGAGAGGTCCATATATATCTGCAAGATATCAATTAGGTAAAACTAATACAGATAATGATACAGCCCAGAATGCTTCACCGTGGAAAACTTATTTAGTACTTTTTGCAGATAACAATAGTGCTAACTTAGAATATTTTGGTTCTACAAGTGGTGGAATACCTCAATTTAGTAGATCTGTTGCACTGGGTTTAATTAATACAGTATCTAGTGGTGGGCAACCTGCTATACCTTTAAGTAGCTTACTAAAAATCGACCAAGATTT
Organism: bacterium; assembly: GCA_049969455.1. Taxonomy (GTDB): domain Bacteria; phylum DRYD01; class DRYD01; order DRYD01; family DRYD01; genus CAKZQG01. Next base: position 3,675 of record JBMFOW010000135.1, read on the forward strand.
GGATGATGGACTAAATAATACAGGTTATATAATTTATTTAAATATAACAACTACTCCTATAACTGCAGGAGGCTTAGCTGCTGGTAGTTTTCAATCTTATACTAATGCTCCTGCAGGTACTACAATGTTAGCTATCCTTTTAAATGGAGTTAAGTAAAACTGCTTAACCGATAAAATAAGTAAAAAAATAAAGTGGTTAGTCCCTATAAGAAGGTTATTAAGTAATGTAGGGGGTTAGCTTCGTAGTGGGAGGGTTCTAAAGGGATAAACCCCCTCCCTTAAACGCTTTTTAATAATAGTTTTAAAAGATTATATAGTTTAGTATAATAAAAAAATTAGTGTTGTTTTTTATTTTATTAAATAAATTAAATAATTAATTAAAAAAAATCCCATTGATGCGGACCTAACAATATCTAAGAGTAAATTTAGAGTCCATATTAGAAAAGCTATAAATGAAATTATTGAAAATATAAGCGAAAGAACAACCCAAATATATATCGGTATT
>JBMFOW010000136.1:0-4162 GCA_049969455.1 bacterium
GAGTCTCTTTTTGAGGATAAAGATAATAATTATAATGTAAATGGTAAAGCATTAGTTTTAACAAGAATTAAAGATAATTATAAACAGGTAGTGGTTATTAAACTTGATAATAATAAGTCTTTTCCTAAGAATGTTATATGGGTTAATGGTAGTATTGGTGATGAACCAGAAGAGGATAATGTAGGGGGAGGAGTAAGTGGAGAATATAATGAACCTCTTACTATTATTGCAAAACCTGCTGCTAAGAGAAATATAGGTAATTTTGATGATGATTACTATATCAGAATAAAAGGTAGTTTAACTCCTTATGGGTTGGATATTAGATCTAATAATTCACAAATTGCTCTTTTAAATATGGATGCTAAAAGAATCATGGGGCTGTATTCTGATATAATATTTATAGGTACTAATGTTAAGGATCTTTTAACTGATTTTAATGGAAAAAAACATTTATATTTATATACTTCTATTATGGCATTAAAAGCTGTCGATCAAGATCATATTAATGGTTATTTCTATTTAGAGAAATATGATGTAAGTAATGAGTGGCCGCCTATTAATACAATGATTCTACATCTTTATGGTGGATTGATTCAACATCAAAGGGGAATAGTTGGTACAATGACAGGTTTTACTAAGGATTACAATTATGATAGTCGTTTAGCGTATATGAATCCTCCGTATTTTCCTACAACGGGTGAGTATATTGTGCTGTTTCAAAAGGTTTTAACTAAGTATTAATAATTAAAAGAAAATGCTACCTTCATTTGATTTATAGAAGCTATCCTTTTCTTCTTCTTGAAGTTCTGTTGTATTTTGATATGAAGAGTTATAATGATATTCTTGATTATAATTGCTTGAAATCCCTTTTACAAATGAATCACTTGTATAACTTTCTTCTACTTGATACAATTCTTCAGGATGATCTGTTAATTTTATTGCCATTTCTTTAGTTATATGTCCTTGTTTTATTAAGTTTTTTAAAGATTTACCAAAAGTTATCATCCCATCGTATTCTCCATTTAAAATATAATCATAAATTTTATTTAATTCATTATCTCTTATTAATCCTCTTATAGTTGGAGTTACTACTAAGATTTCTACAATAGGTATTAAATTTTTTGTTTTTATACTTGTTATTAATTTCTGAGATATAATAGCAGTTATTGAGTTCATTAATATTTCTCTTGCTACTTCTCGTTGTTCTTCTTTAAACATATCTAAGATTCTATAAATAGTTTTGATTGTATTTTCAGAGTGTATAGTAGTTATGACCATATGTCCAGTTTCTGCTGCATTTAGGGCTATTAAAGTGCTTTCTGGATCTCTTAATTCTCCTATAAATATTATATCAGGATCTTGTCTTAAGGCATCTTTTAAACCTTGCAAGAAGCTAATCGTATCTAATCCTACCTCCCTTTGTGTTATAAAACTTTTAATATCATTAAAAACATATTCTATAGGATCTTCTATAGATACTATTCTTTTAGCGTAATTTTTATTTATATACTGGATAATAGAAGCACAAGTTGTTGTTTTTCCGCTACCTGCAGGCCCCGACACTATAACTAATCCCCTCATTTTATTAACTATATTCTTAATTAAATCAGATGGTAAATTGAGTGCTTCAAAATTTTCTGGAGGATTTAATATTCTTCTTGCAGCTAAAGCTATACTACCTTGAGTTTTAAATATATTTATTCTATATCTTGTATTTTCTAAATAATATCCATAATCTATTGAACCTTTTCTATATAAATCTCTTAAATATTCTTCATCTTCTATTATTTCTTTTATCATGTTTATTATATCGTTTTCTGTTAAAATTTTTTCACCTATAGGTACTAAATTCTTATTTATTCTGTAATAAGGCTTATTATTAGATTTTATATGTAAATCACTTGCATTTATTTCTTTATCATTCATTAAAGCTAACAATTTTTTTAGACTATACATGTAATATTCTTCACCTTTTCATTAAAATTTATTTAACTTAACTTACTGCTTAAGGGGCTTTGCCCCTTAGGGGGTTTTAGCCCCCCCCTATAACCCCCCTTAACACGAGGGGGTAAAACCCCCTTAACCCCCTTTTATTTTTTTTATATTTTAAACTTAATTTTACAGCTTAAGGGGCTTTGCCCCTTAAGAATCCCCCTTAAAGACTTAGCATCACCACACGCTTTAATACAATGACGCTACCCCCAATACCCCCTCTTTATTTTCATCTCTCCATTTCTTTTATTTTACTTAAAAGGGAAGAGATAAAAAATATAGAATAGATATATAAAGTAAAGGAGAGGTGGCCGAGCGGTCGAAGGCGGCGGTCTTGAAAACCGCAGTGGGGCCAATCCCCACCGGGGGTTCAAATCCCTCCCTCTCCGACCTAAATTCAATGCAAGAATTCCCATACCCCATCAATATCATACCTATAACTTATACCATAATAAATGAAATAGAAAAAAATCTAAATAATCAAAAAAAAACAATAAAATTAGAATTTTTCTTAAATCTACCTCCAGAAAAAATCAACGAAATTAATTCAGAAAATACTACAAATAATAAAAACCCTATTAATGATAACTACATTACTCATTTACTAAAAAATAAAATAATAAGTAAAATAGAAAAAATTTATAACACAAAAATAAATATATCAATATTAAAAGAAACAGATAAAGAAAGTAATTACCTTTTAAAAGTAGAAATAATTTTTAATTAAGTATAAATTAATTAAATACTAAAAGAAGGAGAAATTTATGATAAATTTATTAGTTACAGGTTCTTCAGGTTATATTGCATCTACCTTTATATATAAATTACTATTAAATTACTCAAATTATCAAATAATAGCAATAGATAAAAAAAATTCAATAAATAAACAAAAATTATTATCAAAATTTTCCAATAAAATCAAATTTTACCAAATAGATATGCTAAATTATCAAAAACTAGAAGAAGTTTTTAGAGAAAATAAAATAGATATAGTTATACACTTTGCAGCATTAACATTAGTTAGTGAATCAGAAAATAAACCATATGATTATTTACAAAATAATATAAACTCAACAACAAATTTATTAGATTTAATGATAAAATATAAAATATTTAATATAATATTTTCTTCGAGTGCAAGTGTATATGGTAATGCCTTATATACTCCAATAGATGAAAACCATCCACTCAATCCCCTATCTTTCTATGGATTAACTAAAAAAATATCAGAAGAAATAATAATCAATTATCAAAAAAAAGGTTTAAATTACATTATACTTAGATATTTCAATCCAGCAGGAACAATAGAAAACTTAGGAGAAGAACATGACCCAGAAACCCATTTAATCCCACTTTTAATAAAATCAATATTAAATAAAACAATATTTAAAGTATATGGTAATAATTATAACACTCCAGATGGAACTTGTATAAGAGATTTTATACATATATCAGATTTAGTAGATGCTCACATATTAGCCCTAAACTCTATAATAAATGAACAAAATTTAAATGAAATATTCAACATAGGAATAAATAAAGGATATTCAATACTAGAAATAATAAAAATAACTGAAAAAATACTAAATCAAAAGGTTAATTATATAATAGATAAACCAAGAGAAGGAGATGTACCAATTTTAATAGCAAAAGCAGATAAAATAATAAATAAATTGAAATTTAACCCTAAATATGATATAGAAAATATAATATTGGATGTGTATAATTACGAAAAATCTAAAAAAACTCAAAAAATTTAAAAAAATAAAAACTTAATTAAATTCCTGAAAAATAAAATAATTCTTATACTTATTTTTGATATTTTGGTAATTATATTTATTAACTTTTATCTAAGTTTTTTTTGAGAGTATTTAGATATCAAAATATTCTATACAATTTATTAAGAAAAAATATAATAACATTCAATCTATAATAAAATTATTTTTTTTACATATAAACAATTTTAAAAATTAAATTTTAAAATATCATTTATAATTGTAATTAAAAAAATTAAGAAAATCAATTTAATTTTAAAATTAAAAATTTATATATATTCTTTAATTAATATAGAAATAAAGAAATAAAAAAGTAATACTTTTTAAAGGGAAAAAAAAGAAAAATTTAGTAAATAATAATAGAAAGTTAAAAATAAAAATTTATAAAGCAGTTA
>JBMFOW010000137.1:0-3932 GCA_049969455.1 bacterium
TTAGAAGGCTTATAATACTCATAAACTTTAGAAGATAAAACCCTTACCTTTAAAGGATAATTAGCCTTTATTTCATAACTAAACTCAATATCCTTTTCTATTTTATCAAAATAAATTATAATCTGATTATAAGTTAATTCATAGTTCTTTATAATTCCTTTTTGTTTTAAAATATCTAATTTATCAGTAATAACCGAAAACCCTGGCGGAATTCCTAAGTCTAAAACAACCATCTGCAAAACCCTATTAGTTAATTTCTTTATCTTTACATTAACTGTAATAATATCATTTTCCTTAACTTTAGTTCTATCATAATTTACTAAAAAATCTAAATCTTTAATATTTTTAAAATCTTTATCAAAATCAACATACTGATAATAAACTAAATCATAAAATAACTCATTACCCTTAATATCAATATAATTTTTACCATCTTTTAGGTAATTATTTAAATCCACTATCTTATAAGCCAAATCATCTTTTGAAAACTTAATATCAATATCCTTTAAATTATTTATATTTATTGTAATATTTTTATCTTGATTAAATAAAGTAGAATAAAGATCAAAATAATAAATAGCTTTTAAAGACATAACAGTTGGCTGAGTAGAATACCACAAACCATTCTCTGATTTAGAATTTATTAAAAATTTTATCATTTTATATGCTTTATTAATATCAGAATTATCAGAAATTTCTTTTATATTTAGTTTAGATAATTTAATAAAAGCTAATGCAATATTAGCAGTAATCTCAATAGATGATGTATTAAAATCCCCATAAAACAAACTACCCTGATTAATACCCTCAAAAAATAATTCATCATTATTAGTCGTTCTTACTCTATTTATTAATTCTTGCTTTATTTCTTTTATTTTATTTAAAACATTATTATCTACTTTTTGATTATTACCTAAAACATAATTAATCAAAGAATTAAAAATAAAAGATAAAGTATAATTATCAATTTGCTTTATGTTTTTAGTGTTATTTAAAATAAAATCAATTGATTTTTGAATTTTAGAATTATTTAAAATATCTTTATCATTTTCTAATAAAGAATCTAATATATAAGCAGTAGTAGTTAATTTAGATTGTTGAATCGATTTCCAAGTTTCTTGATGAAGATAACTTTTATCAGGTTCCCAAGAACCATCATCCAATTGATTATTTAATAAAAACTCTTTAGTCCTTTTTATTAGATTTTCATCAACAAAAATAATATCCTTCATATCTTTAAATTCTCTTAAACCAAAAGCTGTTAATACTTTATTAGCAGGACTATCACCAAACCAAGAAAACCCTCCACCATCTACTTCAAAAGTTAATAACCTCTGATAACCAATAGATATATAATAATTAGCTTTCATAGTTATAGAAGGATTAGTTATCCCCTTTTGCTTTAAATATTTTAATATTAAAACATTAGGATAATTAACAGAGCTAGTTTGCTCAAAACAACCATATGGCATATTTAACATATTATCTAATCCACTTAAAACTTGACTAAATAAAACTGGATAAACAACTAAATAAGCACCTTTACCTTCTCCCTTAACTTCAAAATTAAAATTACCACTACCACTAAAACTTTCAATATTTTGAACATACCTACCATAAGGTATTACTTCTATTTGCTTCTTTATAGCATCCTTTAAATTATTAGAATAAGCAAAAATAACTAAATCGTTTTTACCAACTTTAGTAGCTCTTATTCTAAAATATAATTTATTAACACCCCCACACTCAATTACTATACTTTTTTGATTATTATCTAATAATTCAAACCAATCATCTTTCTGAATCACCAGATTAACCTTTAATTTATCCTTTGTATAATTATATACAATAACAGGAATAGAAATCTCATCATTTTTAGTTAAAAATAAAGGTAAATTAATATCTATAAAAAATTCCTGAAAAACTTTAATATCTAAGGTATTATTAGTAATATTTCCCTGTTTATCAATTGCTAATAAACTAACTTTCCAGTTAGTAATACTATCAGGTAATTTTAGATTTATTGATTTATTAGAATCAATTATATTAGAATAAAAAGTTTCAGGAAAATACTGCCTTATACTAAAATTATTAGAATTAAAAGAAGTTTCAGAATCAGAAGTAGCACGTAAGATATTAGATTTCTGGACTGGAGCTTTAGTTAAAATTCTATTACCAAATTCTTTAAATTCTACAAATTCTTTAAATTTTACAAAATCATCAGGATAAACTATATCATCTGAAGTATTAAATACCTTATCTATTCCAGCACTCCTTATTTCTATTACATTATCATTTAATTCAATTTTAAATATATTATTCCATCCATCATAAATATAATCTACATTACCAAATAATTTTATCAAGCTATCAGGAATAGTTTTAAATTTATAGTAATAATTATAAATTTTTTCATATAATTTTTGAGCATTATTAAAAGTAATTTCATCTTTCCTTTGGATACTATTAACTTCTTGTAAATTAGAATTAATTTCATTTTTTAAAATATTATTATAATCTTTTAATAAAGAGTATTTTAATAAATTATTTTGTTGATTTATAATAAAATCAATATAATTATGGACCTCATATTTAGGGGTTAATAATTCTTTAACAAGTGTTAAATAAAGTTTAAGTAATTCTGGAGTTTTATTAGCTAAATATAAAACTGATTCATCAACTATATCAATTAATACCTTAGAATCCACTTCGTTATTATTTAGATATGTATTTATTTTTAAAATTAAATTATCCTTAGGTTTATAAATATTTTTATCAGTTTTAGCTAATATTTTAAAATTATCATTAGGATTAGATATAATAGATTTAATATCATCAACAAAATACCCTTTAGAATCTATATAATATGCTCTAATAAATAAATTCCCTACAGTATTTAAAACAAAAGAATAATTAGCTTTTTTATCAACATTAACAGTATCACTAAGTAAAGATACAAAACCACTATCAGTTTTTAAATATACCTGTATATAAACATCCTCTTTAGAATTTAAAAATATAGAAAAATTAACTTTATCCCCTACCTTATATAAAACTTTTTCTAAATCTAAAAATAAAAAATTATCATTATTTTGATCTTGATAAAGAGTTTTTTTAAAATTAACCTTTATATTTTTATTTAAATCCACAACATCATAATCAAAATTTATATAATTATCATTCGATTTAAAATAAAAAGATAAAGAATTACCCTTAGTTTCAAAAACTTTTTTAAAAGGTTTATAAAAAATTACTTTAAAATTATTATCAAAATTAGTACTTTCAGGATAATAAAAAACACATAAAAATTTATTTTCAATTCCTTTAACTAGTTGATTTTCAGAGACTATATCAGAAATTATATCCTTAGAATATACATTAAATATAAAATCTTTAGTCTCAACTTGATCAGCTTTATCTTTAGCAGTAACAGTTATTTTTATTAATCCTTTATTTTTATCTATCCCTGTTAAATAATTAGGAACTTTTAAATTAAAAATATATTCTCCATTTTTATTAGTTTTAGAATTAATAGAATAAATTTTATAAAATTCAGCATCAAAAGAATAAACATCTATATTTAAATCAGCTTCTACGGGTTTCCCAAAAAAATAATTCAAATTCAATTTTATTTTATAATCCCTATTTATAACAAAATAATTAGAATCAGTATTTAATTCTATTTTAAATTTAGGTAAATTATACTTATCTACTTCAAAATTAGTAGTAGCAATTATTTCATTATCTTTTTTTAAATTAACTTTATATGTACCTAAATTAATTAAAGAAGATAAGTTATATTTAAAAAATAAAGTACCAAATTCATCTGTTTTAACTTGCTTGTATTCTAACTTATTACCCTTAGGATCTATTATCTCTAAAATAAAATAATCACTTATAGGTTTAAAAATATTATCTTTTTGCTTTAGGGT
>JBMFOW010000138.1:0-3770 GCA_049969455.1 bacterium
TTTAGAGTTTAATTAAATTATTTAAATTCAATTTTTTTTGTTTTAAAAGGAAACCTTTTTTAATTGTCAAAATCTCTTATATAAACATTATATATAAAATCTATATAAGTATAATAAAAAATAATAAAGAAAAACAGCAGAGAGGTAAAAAATGAATAATCAAGCAAGTGGTAATCAAAAAGGGACTTCTATTGTTGAACATTTCTCTAATATCCTAAATTACTTAGAAAATTCTTATAAACTTTTAAATACAGAAAATGATGAATCTAAAAAAAACGAAATAATAAATAATTTAAACCAACTCAGAGAATATATTCAAACTGATATAGAGCAAATAAACAATATGTTAAACTCATCTTTAGAGAAAAAAGAAGAAGATCTTAATAATCCTTATTTATCTCAAGATGTAAAAGATTTATTAGAATCAATGCATGACGCAATGATTGATATCCATACACATTTTCTAAATATTGCAGAATCTTTTATAGAATTCATAGATACTCTAAATCCAGAGATCTTAAATAATATTAAATCTTCAATAAACGATGGTGTAATAAAATTAGAAGAATTTAAGGATATAAGCAATCAATTAAAAGAATTATTAAATAAACAAGAATTTAACGCATAAATAAATTACAAAAAACTATTATCATTAAAATTATTATCATTAAAATAATATTTATTACTTTTTATAATCATTTTTAGGTTATTTTTTATTTATATCTCTGATTATATTCGATCTTTGAAGTATATTATTTTAGATTTTTTTATTTTAGAGTTCCAATTTAGATTATTTTTTTCTACAATACCTAGAAAATATAAATTAAAATATAAATTAAAATATAAACTATTTTCTGTAGCATATATCTAAAAATGGATTTTAATAAAAAATGTTTTCTTAGAGAATTTTAGGATTAACATAGATAAACTAAATAAAAAATAAAATAAAATTAAAATAAAGAAGGGGAGCTTTTAAGAGCTCCCCTAAATTTAAGATATTTAGTTTAGATCTATGCTATTACTTTTGTCCAAACTTTACTCTAGCACCTAACCATAATTGGTTTCCTTTCCAATCTGGATTGTCTATATTTAATACACCATTATTATTATCAAAATTCTTACCATCAAAATTCAAGAACCTATAATTTGCAAAGAAATTAACATTATCTGATACTTTCCAATCAAATCCTACTCTTAATGCATCAGATTTATATGCTATATTTTTTCCACTAAAATTAGCAGTATCCTGTTGTTGGAAGTATTTACCATCACTTGTTACAGAAGTAAATGCAACATGCCATGTCCATTTTTCATTTGCAAAATACCTAAATAATACATCAAATGCTTTTATATTATAATCTATATTATCTACTGCATTAGTAGCAGTTGATGGTATCTTTCTTTGAACATCTGTATTATAATACTGTCCAGTAAAGTCATATTTTCCGCTTTGGAATTTATAATTAAATCCTATATTAAATGTATTTATATCTCCTTTTTTATATACATCTGTAGCAGCTGCAGCACCAAACGTTCCAAATATAGGTTCATAGTATCCCCATTTTACTTGAGTACCTGCTCTAGCAGGATCCATATCCATTGTAGTATCCTTTTGAGTTAACCCTTCATACATAGCCCATCCTAAGAATGCATCACTGAATTTATATTGTACATTTAATCTTACTCCTTGTCTGTTATTTGGATAAGCTTTTGCATCATGTGCTGTATATGTTAACTGATCACTATTAAAAACTGGTTGATAAACAGGATAAGGTAATTGCCCCAAATATAGATCTGCAGCAGCACCAAAGAATGGATTAGGAACAGCAAAAAAGTTAGTTATCCCTATAAATGGACTATAATCTGGATCTACTGAGATATATTCTACACCAAATAATCCGCTTTTAGCATTTAGTTTCCCATTTTCTTCGTATTCTTTTAATGTAGTATTACCCCAAGAACCATATATTTTTGCAGCAAACATTGAACCACTTGTTGATAATCCTAGTTCTTTTACTGGTAAATATCTTGAAGAAGCAAACTTACCATCAAATGCAAATCTATCATTTATGTTGTATCTAAATGATGCTCCTATTGTTGATTGATATTGAGGACCTACTTGAGTAAGAACACCAGCAGCTCCACCATATTTACCAGCAAACATAGGATCAGTTAATCTTGGTACATCACCACTTACCCAAGACCAACCAGCACCTAAAAATGAACCAGTATTAATACCCATTATTTGACCTAATGGATTAAATTCTTCTTGAGAGTCTTCTATAACATTATACATTAACTTAAAGTAACCTTTTTGGAACTTAAAGTTTATAGCATAACCAAATACTCTTTGTGTAAGATCATAAGCAGCAGCAGCAGCACCAACTGAATTACCACTGAATTGAGATACTTTACCAGTATATAATTCATGTTCTAATTCTGCTCCAAATAATGATTTACTTGGTTTATGATAGACATTAAATCCATATGCAGCAAAATGTGGTTTTGAATCCCATAACCATGGATTTGGTACTCCTACAAATACTGAATTATCTGTTATATTTGGATTAAATCCTCCTAATGTTACCATTAAACTCTTTTCTTTATTCCATAATTTTATTGTTTCAAATCTTATTAGATTGTTATCATTCATAGATACCAATTGTTGAGTTCCAGTTGTTGGACCTATCCAACTACTTTCTCCTGTAAATAATGCTCTACCATTTACACCAGATACAGGATAATTTTGTCCACCCAATCCCATAAATAATAAATTATTACCACTTAATAATGCATCCATCATCCAATCTTCACTCAAATGTCCATGTAATTTTATATATCCAGTGTCTAAGCTTCCTTCTGCAGTTGATATTGGTAAATTATTCCATGATCTTGTAAATAAGTAATTACTCCATGGTTTTATATCTCCATTATTCCATCCTACTAAAGCTGTTGAATATGGCATTGTTGATTCAAATGTAAATATCCTTGTTGAAGCAGGCCAACCAAATGTAGTTGTATTACCTACTACTATATCATTTATTTGATCAGCTTTTACATTTTGATTAACATATGCCATATCGTACCAGCCATGTATAGTAATTTTTTCTAACTTAGATAATCTCTTATCTAATTCTCCTACTTTCTTTTCTAATGCATCTACTCTAACATTTAACTCTTCTATGTATTGTCTGTTTTCATCTACCATTCTTTTAACTGCTGCTAAATCATCTTTTGTAACGAATTGAGAGAAATCTGGTAAAGAAGATTCTAATTGTTCTAATTTAGCAACTACTCTAGATAAAGCCATAGCCATTTCGTATCTGGATGCAGCTCTTTTACCTCTGTATAGACCATCAGGGTATCCTTCTAATACCCCTTTAGCTTTTAGTGTTTGTACTGCACTTGATGCCCAGTGATTTTCTGGGACATCAGGGAATGGTGCAGCAAATGTGGTCGTTAACGCTACCATTGAAAGTAGCGCTGCTAATAATAGCAATCGCCACATACTTTTTTACCTCCTTTTTGTTTTTTTTATTTTAGGAGGTAAATTAGGGCTTTAGCAATAAGTTGTTCCATTGTTTCCCTTATTGCTTATTACCCCTATTTACCTCCTTACTATGTTTATTTTACATTTACCTTCTTTATCCTTCCTAAAATAATATATAAAATAAAATAATAAAATAATAATTATTTTTATTGACTTTTGTCAATTTTTTATATATTATCTTTTTATTGGGAAATCCACAATTAAAATATATTTATATCTA
>JBMFOW010000139.1:0-3742 GCA_049969455.1 bacterium
CAGGAATTTTCTCAAGAAGCTAGAGAAGTTTGACTTAACAAGCGGTGTAGGAAAGCCTGTAAGATTGAGAATTTTTTACAGGCTAAAAAGTAGCTCTGCTATCCTGCTGTATGGTAGGATAGGTAGGAGTAGGGGCAGTGTGAACCTGCCTGTGGTGATAAGGGGTGCTACAGAGTGTCCAAACTCACCCGAAGTCTCGTATCTGTGATACGAGGTAGTTCACGGACCTAGTACATCAGGAAAATCATCTATACTTTATTCCTTAATGGTTTTAAAAAATTTTAAAAATAACCCTAATCAACAAATAGATAACTTTTTTAACTTAATTTTTAGCAATTTAGGTGGATTCTATAATTGCGTTTTTAAAAATAATCCAGATGGAGAAATAAAAATAGGTTATACTATTGATAACGGGAAATACGAAATAATTTTAGCTAAAAAAGGTGGAAAAATAATCCAATTTTTTAAAGATTTTAAAATGGAAATGGAAATACCTATTCCTTATTCTTTATCTCAAAATATAAGCTTAAATTTTAGTGATGAATTTAAAATAAATTGGAATGGAATTTCATCTAATGTTTTACCTATACAGCCTACTGCACAAACTGAACAGAAAGCAAGGGAAATATCTCAAGAATTAAATTCAATACCTTCTATAATTGATAAAATAGATATTGTACCTCATAGAAGAGGATTTTTTAAACCTTTTTATACTCCTTCTGCTATTTCTTGGTTGCCTACTACTGAAGATGAAGTGGCTACCATTATAACGAAAGGATGTATTCCTGAGTTATATGAAGATATAATAAACGATTCTAACTTAGCTCCTAAAATTTCCGTTGACCTTGAACAAATAATAAATAGAGATTTTAGATTATATACACCACCTGGTACTTCTATGGTTTATTTTAAAACAACTGATAAAAAGATAAGGCTTCCAATGGATTTAGTAAATGACGGTTTTGGAGTTAATCAACTAGTTTATATGTTAGCTAAAATACATAGACCAGAAATAAAAGTAATCTTAATTGAAGAACCAGAAGTACATCTTCATCCAACTATTATTAAAAATCTTGTTAAAACTATTATATCAATTACTAAAGAAGAAGAAAAACAATTTTTGATTGTTACTCATTCAGAAACTTTTTTATCTTCTTTGCTAACTTCTATTTTCCAAAAATTAATTACTCCTGAAGAAATTAAAGCCTATTTTGTTAAAAAAGAAAACAAAGAAACAATAATAACAGAGCAAAAAATAAATGAAAAAGGCCAAATAGAAGGAGGTCTTGAAAACTTTGTAGCTACTGAAATTGAAGATCTTAAAATATTTTTAGGAATAAAAGAATAACTATTTTAATGTATGATTTTTATTTTAGATGAATGGATTATTGAAGATCTAAGAGGTATAAATAAAGAAGAAAAACAAAAGCAAAGTTTCTTATTTTTAGAAAAAAATTATCAAAAATGTGATAAAATAGTTGTAGTTGAAAATTCTAAATTTTTTGACAAAATATGGAAATTATCTGAAGAAGCTTGTAATGATATTTTAAAGAAAAAAAATAATTGCTTTTATAAAAAGTTATTTTCTATATAATAAAGAAAAAAGTTATAGAATAGATTTAAGTGATATTGAAAATGTTTTTATTAACAATATGGATGATTTGAATTATATTCTTAAAGATGTAAATCCTGATGATCATTATATAGTTAAAGCTTACTTTTATTTAAGTCAGAAAAATCAAAATGAACAAAATGAACAAAATAAACAAAATAAACAAATTATTATAATAACAACTGATGAACCTTTAAAAGAAATACTTCAAAAATTTAAAATATTGGTTTATCATAGAGATCAATTTATTCATAACTATTGAGCAATTTATATTGTAGGATAAGAACTAAAACTAAAGAAAATTTATATTAATACGAAAATTTATTTTTAAATTTAAATTTAAAAATAGATGCTTGATATAGAGAAAATAGAAAAAATAAGAATTAGAAATATCTATTTACTATTTTTTAATCCTTTAAATTTGCTTCTTATTTTTGCATTAACTATATTTTTTTGTCATGCTATTTGTATTATCTTTTCTGGTTTTAATGAAAATAATCTACAAGGTAATATTCCAATTGATTTAAATGAATTAGTTCAAGGTATATTTACTTTTATTGGCTTTTTAGTAGGAATTTTATTTTTTTATATCATGTTTATTTATCTTTATTATAATTTCTATAATGGACTTTATGTCTCAGATTTAAAAAGAATAGGTTTTGAATATGTTTTAAAACAAATTTTCCCATATTATAATATAGTTACAGATTCTTATTCTTATGTTGGACGGAGAAATAGACTGCATAAAATGATTTTAAGGATTAAGCATCTTGAAAATAATCCTTTATATTACTTGGACTTTTTAGGGGTTTTTGGAAAAGGATTTAGAAAAGAATATGAATTTAAATTCTATATTAATAATATCTTAATAATTTGTTTGGAAGGAGATTATTATGAAAATTCTATTAGTTCTAAGCATGGTTTTCTTTTTTATATTCCTAAAGAAATATTTAATACATTTTATAATAATTTTCAAAATAATAATTTTATTCATTTAGTTAATCAAGATAATAAATATGTATATTTGTTTTTACCTTATGAATATAAATTAGATGCAGGACTTTTTAGATCAATGGATACCTATACAGTAAATCAAATTATTGATAATTCTAAATCTATTATAGGAACTTTGTTAAATTTTGTAAGAATTTAAGATATTAGTATCCAATAGATTGTATAAAATCAATTTTAGAAGTCCAGTTTTCTTTTTCTTTAACCCATAAATCTAAATAAATTTTCTTTTTTAAAATGAATTCTAATTCTTCTCTAGCGGCTTTGCCTATTTTTTTAATCATTTGTCCGTTTTTACCAATTATTATAGCTCTTTGAGATTCTTTTTCTACAAAGATAGTAGCAGCTATATAAATAACGTTGTTTTTTCTTTCTTCTATTTGATCTACAAATACTGCAGTTTTATAAGGTAATTCCTGGTGAGTAAATAATAAGATTTTTTCTCTTATTACTTCTGCTATAAAAAACCTTAAGTTCCCAATAAATGGTTGCTCTTGATTGGGATCTATTAAATACTCATTATATGGTAAGTAATCTGATATTACTCTAATTAATCTATCTATATTTTCATTTTTTATAGCAGATATAGGTACTATTTCTTTAAATAAATTATAACTATTCATTTCTTCTATTACTGTTAAAGCTAAATTTCTATTTTCTAATTTATCTATTTTATTTATAGCTAATATTATAGGTTTATTACTAAATTTTTCTTTTAATAAATTAATAAATAGGAAATCTTCATCATCTAAAGGTATAGTAGCATCTATAAGCATTAGTATTACATCTGCTTCATTTAAAGCTAATTCTACATGTTTTATCATATTCTGCCCTAACATATTAACTGGTTTATGATATCCAGGTGTATCTATTAAAACCAATTGAACTATTTTATTATCAATTTCTCTTGTAGTATATCCATAAATATTAACTCTTGTAGTTTGAGGCTTGGGAGAAACTATTGAAGCTTTAATATTTAGTAGATTATTAATTAAAGTAGATTTACCTACATTAGGTTTCCCTACTATAGCTATATACCCAGCTTTTATTGCATCTTTTTCTTCTTTTTTTTCTTTGTTTTTTTTCCCTTTGTTTTCTTTTTGAATCATTTTTTTTATT
>JBMFOW010000140.1:0-3732 GCA_049969455.1 bacterium
TAGTTATATGGAATATTAAGTAAAGAAAAAACAGTAAAATCAAAATTATTTTTATCTTTAGTTAAATATATATTTCCTAATAATTCTAAATTATCAAGTAATGGAATATCTGCTAAAACTTTATCTAAAATTTTATTGTTACTTAAAATATTTTTTAAATATATTTGCTTAATAAAATTAATATCACTAAATGAATAATTAGAAAACAATTTATAATTATTTAAATCCTTAAAATACAAAGTCCCATTAAAAAAAGAATTAGAAAACAATATAGAAAAATTATAATTTCTAAAATCCTTATATTTCATATTATTTATTTTTTTAAAAACCATATAAATTTTATCATTGCTAAAATATTTATTATTATTAAAATGTTGATTACTAAAAAAATAAATAAACTTATTAATATTACTTATATAACGTAATTTATATGAAATATATGGAATATCGTTAATAATATTTAATATATTTTTTAATGATAAACTAAAAACCCCCCAACTTTCATATTTACTATTATTTATCAAAACATAATCTTTATTATTTATTAAGCAAACAAATTTAAAATTATTATATTTTATCTCTAAGCTAAATCTATAATTTTTATTAATAAAATCTATATCTAAATATTTACTATTATAATTAAAATCATTAATGTAAAATATAGCATTATTAAATTTCCAATTGTAATTAAAAATATCATAAAAAGAAATATAATCTAAAAAAAAGTATTATTTTATTTTGCTTTATAATATTAAAATCTTTATTAAATAATATCCTTGAATTTATTTTAACACTATATAATCCATTTTTAATATTTTTATTATTTCTAATATTTATACTCTTAATAAAGATATTTAAAAAAATATTTTTATAAGAATCAAAAGAAGACTCAAAAAAGGTTTTTATCTCTAAATTATCTACATCTATTTTATTAATATTTAATTGATTATCTATATTATAAACTTTAAAAATTATTTTACTTAATGAAAATTTCAAATTATATTCATTTTTAAAAATAGAATAAAAGAATAAATTTAAATCTTTTAAATACAAAAGATAATAATTATTTTTAAAAGATAAAATAGGTAAATCTAATTTAAAACTTACATCAAAAATTGGGAAAGTCCTAAAAATAAAACTATATTTAATATTATAAAAATTAAAATTATTTTCAAAAGATTTCATATAACTTTCGTTATATTTCATATAACCTTTGTTATATTTCATATAACCTTCGTTATATTCCATATAACTTGCGTTATATTTCATATAACCTTCGTTATAATTAACATTAGAATAGATATATAAATTGGCTTTCTCTTTAGTAATACTTGAAGTTATATTAAAATATTTATTTTGAATTTTTAAATCAGTTATTTCTAAAAATCTTTTATCTTTATTATTTTCTATATATAAATTAATTTTACCATTAATATTTTGAAAATAATCATCAGGAAAAAAATTTAATAAATAAATCAAAAAAGATTTATTAAAAAACAAACTTTCATTTTTTTTAGCTAATTTCTTGTTAGTTAATATCTTTTCATATATTACATCAGCCAATTTTATTTTAAAATCATCTAAATTATATAAATTTATTCTTATATTTAAAACAACATTATCTTTTTTTAAAAATTTTAAAACTTTTAAATAATATTTAAAAAATTGATTTTTATTTATTTCTTTATTTAATATTTCATTAAAAAACAAATAGGAATCACTATAATTTAAAGAATTATTTTTTAATTTAGAAAATATATAACTATTAAACTCACTATAAATATTTTTTGTTTTATTTTTTTTCAAAGATTTAAATAATATCTGGTAAATTTCATCTTTTGTATATTTAGATAAATCAATATTAATATCTATAGAAAAATCATTAAAGTTTTTTATGTTAATATCAGAATTAATTAAATTATTACTAAAATGATAAGAATAATTTGAAAAATAAAAAAATAAAGAAAATCCCAAAATTAATAAAAATAAAAACAAAAAAATAAAAGTCTTTATAGATTTTATAAAAATAATTTTCATTGTATTAAAAAAGCATAATAAATAAATTAACAAGATTATGAATATTTTTAAGTAAGTTTTTTATAATTTTCTTTTATAATTATTTTGAATTTTAATTTTATAAAACAAAGCTGCTAATTGTATGTAAATTTTTAGGAAATAATAATTTTTAGTACCTATTTTAGTTTTTTTCCAATAATTTTCTAAGTATTCATGAGCTTGAAAATATAAGTCTTTTATTATTAATTTTTTATAATATCTAAAAATCCTTTTTTATCAAAAAAAATTTAGCATTTAATTTACTCTTTTTCAACCTCTTTTTTTACCTTTTGTAATTTTTGAATAATTTGATTAAATTTCCATATAACAGTATTTATATTCATATTTTTAATAATAGATATCTCCTTAAAAGTTAAATTATCAACAATTTTTAAAACCAAAATTTCTTTTTCTTGTTCATTTAAATTACTAAACAATTTCTCTAATATTAACTTATTCTGAAGAGAACTATCTAAATCAATATTTTCTGTTTTATTAATATCAAAAACTGCTTCATTAACAATTACTTCATAATTTTGATATTTTTTATTAACTCTAAAAAAATCTATTAATTTAGTTCTAACTATTTTAAATAGATAATTTTTAATAAAATTTTGATCTTTATCTTTTATAGAATCATATTTACCTAAAAATTTAAGAAATATAGAACTAATCAAATCTTCTACATCATCTTTATTGGAAATATACTTAGAAATATAATTATAAATATATTTCTTTGTTTCTTTGTAGTATTTATCTATCATAATTTAAAACATGAGCTAAGATAAAAAATTGTATTGATTTTAATTAACCTCATATATATATTACGACAAAAAATAAAATATTCTTAGCAAATAATAAATTATAAATAATAAATAAATTATAAATAATTAAAAAGCTGTCTTTTAAATATAAAAATTGTAAAAAATATAACAACAATAGATAACAAAGTAGAAGCAGCAGCAGCAGCAGTAACATCATATCCCATAAATGCCTTAGAATATATATACATCATTAATGTATAAGTAGATATTCCAGGACCACCTTCCGTTAAAACATAAACCTCTATAAATACTTTCATAGCAGCAATAAAAGATAAAAATGAACAAAAATAAATATTACCTATAGATAATGGTAAATAAATCTTTAGCAATAAATTATATCTATTAAATCCTTCAAGAATAGCATTCTCTATTATTTCCTTATTAATTGATAAAAATCCAGAAAAATAAATAATAAGATAATATCCAAGCCCCTTCCAAAAAGTTAATAACATACAAACTAAAAAAGCAAATTTATAATCAGATAAAAATGGTAACTTTAAATTAACCAACGTTAAATACTGATTAATAATACCTTCATCATTAAATAAAATCTTAAAAACAAATCCTATACTAACTAAAGGTACCACAACAGGTAAATATAATATAACTCTACCAATATAAGAAATATAATTAAATAAAACAAATTTAGATATAGCTAATTCATATAAGAAATAAGCTATTAAAAAAGCAAAAATCTGTAAAGGTATAACAACTAAAGTATATAATATTGAATTTTTTAATGATATCCAAAATAAACTATCGTTAAGAATATTAAAATAATTAGAAAAATTAAAGCTTTTAAATAAATAAAATAAATCTTTAATATTATAGTTATTAATACTATATTTATCAA
>JBMFOW010000141.1:0-3670 GCA_049969455.1 bacterium
GTTTTATTATCTTGTTTTATGAATTTCTCTACTTTTATAACATTTTCAAAATTAAGTAAATTTTGGATATCAAAAGGATTTATATTGTTATGGATTTTTATTTTTATATAATTATTTTTATTGTTTTCTATTTCATTTATTAAATTATTTATATTTTCTTTTAGTTCTAAGGTTATTAATTTTTTATGATTTTTTAGTTCTATAAATTCCGATTTTACAATATTATTTTCAAGAATATTTAAAATTATTCCATGTTTATAATCTTCTCCAAAATCTAAGGGTAAAATAGAACCGCTATAATGTATATTGTTTATTTTTTGATACCTATGAATATGCCCTAATGCTATATAATCAAAATCAAAAGCTATATCATTAACTAGTATTTTGTATATATCGTTTGTATATAATGGAGATTCACTAGTACCTAAATTAACGTTGTCTAACATAATATGCATTACTAATATTTTTAATGTATTTTTATCTATATTTACTTCTTCTAAAACTTTGCTTATTAAAATATTATGTAATTTTGAATAAGAATATTCCTTTTCTATATTAAAAATTTGATGAAACTTAATTCCAAGTCTATATTCAATAAATGGAATTAATATCATTAGAATTTTGTAATTATTTATTTCAAATTCAAAATAAGGTTTATTTATATTATTATTAAAGTATTCTTCTAGATCTAAGAAGGTATAGATTATTATTTTTTTATTGCTAAGTTTATTTAGTAATTTGTTATAAGTATTTAGGTTTTTAAGTTTAAGGTCGCTATCGTGATTCCCACTAATTACAAAAATATAATTAACATGTTTATAAACATCACTTAAGAAATTAATAAATAATTCTTCTGCTTCTAATGAAGGTAATTTACTATGAAAAATATCACCACTTACTATAATAAATTCACATTTATTTTGTTTTATAATATATTCAATTTCTTTAAGAGTATTATAAAATTCATTGTATCTATCGATATCCCCTTTTATTGATTTAATTTTTTTCCCTAAATGTAAATCACTTAAGTGTACAAAACTAAAATACATAAAATTCTATAATTTTATTTTTATAAAGGTAATATAAGGATAATATAATGTTTGATATAATGATAATATTTTCCTTCTAATTGGTATTGAAATAAAGAATTGAAATATTTAGATGCTATTATAACCCATTGTAGCTGAATTAACTCTTTCTGGAGTAGATGGATGAGATCTTAAGTAAGGATGTGTAAAATCCATTGAGGAGTTGAATCTAATGAGTAAATCTAAAAAGGGTTGTAAAGGGAGGTTAGCCATTTTTAGGGCTCTACCTGCATAGTAATCTGCTTCTAATTCTTTTTGTTGGTTATATACATTTGTAGCATAAACATTATTTCCTGACATCCATTGATACATAAAAACTTGAGGTATATGATTTAGTACTTCATGAGCCCATTCATGGGCTAAAACTCCAAATATAGCTTCATAACTTTCATTTTCTATAAATGAAGGATCTATAAATACTAATTTTTGGCCTGTAGCCATTGCTCCTAAATTTGTTGGATATATCTGCACTGTTATATATGTCCCATATAGATAGTTTAACTTATTAACTATATCATTTAATTGATCTTGAGTTACTTTTGAATAGCTGTTATTTTTTAGTAACAAAAGAAATATAAAAAATATTAAATAAGATTTAATAAATTTTAATATAATGTTTTTAATATTGTCCATTTTTAATATCATAATTTTTTAGGCTTAATCTATTAATTTAGAAATAATAAAAAAAGGGAGGAGTCTCTCCTCCCTTTTTTTATTTCTTATAGTTTATTATCCGCCGCCACCACCAGCAAGTGCTTTAGTCCATTGATTAGCTATTTGGGATTGAGTTTTAAAAGCGTCCATTCTTGTTTCTTCATGCATTTTTCTTATAGCTCTGTTAGTATCTAATACCATTTTCATCATTTCTTGTTGGTGTTTCTTTTCAGCTAATTGTTCAGATAACATTAGGTTTTCTAATTCTCTTCTGTTTTCGTTATCAATAGCCCAAGCACGTGCGCTGTTCATATAGGGTTCCCATGATTGTTGTCTTAAGAATGGAAGCCATTCGCTGCCGTCTCCTATTGGAAACATTTAAATACACCTCCTTCAAGCTTTCTTCTTTTTTTTTACTTCAATATTATTATATACATTTTTTTTTTAACTAAACACCAAATTAATTTTTTTTTACAATTTTTTTACAATTTTATTTTTGGCTAATTATAGGGATTAATTTTAAAGGTTTTATTTTTTTTAATTAGAAATAATAAAAGGGGGTGATGGGTTTTATGGAAAATATTTTATCTAAAAATAGTGCTTTAATAATAGTTGATATGCAAAATGATTTTATTAATGGATCTTTAAGTGTTCCTAATGCTGATACTATTATACCTGTTATTAATGAATATGTAAAACTATTTGAGAAAAATGGATTAATGGTAATATTTACAAGAGATTGGCATCCAGAAAATCATTGTTCTTTTAAAGAAAATGGAGGGATTTGGCCTAAACATTGTGTTCAAAATACCTATGGTGCTGAATTCCATAAAGATTTATATATACCAAATAATAAATATATTATTTCTAAGGCATTTTTACCTGATTTAGAAGCTTATTCAGGATTTGAAAAAACAGAGCTACATGATTTACTACAAAAGAATAATATAGATACTGTTTTAGTTTGTGGTGTAGCTACTGATTATTGTGTTAAACAAACTGTTTTATCTGCTTTAAAACTTGGATATAAAACTTATTTGCTTGTAGATGCTATTAAAGGTGTAGATTTAAATAGTTTTGATAGTGAAAAAGCTATTAATGAAATGATATCTAATGGTGCTAAGGCTATTGTCCTTGATGAATTACTAAATAAAGCAAAATTTTAAATATTTTTTTATGTTTAATGCTTAATTATAACTAAGTAGCTTGATACTGATAAAAAAAATTAAAAAAAATAAAACAGGAAGCTCCAGCTTCTATTAAGTTGGAATAGTTCTCGAGAAGCTAAAACCAGAAACTGAAATTATAAAAAAATAAAAAGCAATAAACAAAAATAAAAAAAATAAAATATATCTTTATAAGAAAAATTTTAATTCTATACTGATAGATGAGAGCTTTTTAAGTAAAAAGTAATCTTAAAAAATCAAAAAAAAATAGGAGGTTTTTTATGTATTTTAATTTTATTAAAATTAAAAAATATTTTTTTATTTTTAGTGTTATTTTTTTATTTTATTTAATTTATAATATAAAGTTAATTTCTTTTTCTGCTAATAATTATTTAAAAGATTTTGAATATAATATAGAATATTCTAAAAATATTGATTTAGATAATAAAAATTTCATACAGATAAAAACTTTTTTATTAAAAGAAAAAAAATATTACAATTTGAGTAATATTGAGATCTCTTTATTTTATGATAATGAATTAATTTATAAAACTAAAACCTTAAATAATGGATTAGCTTTAATAAATTTAAATAAAGAACTATTTAATAAATTAAATAAAAAAATAGATTTAAATAAATTAAAGTTTTTGGAATTAAATTTAAAAATAGGTGATTATAAAGAAAAATTGTATTTTAATATAGTAAAGAATTATAAAGCTTTAATAGTTTTAGATAAACCGCTTTATCAACCTGGTCAAGAGG
>JBMFOW010000142.1:0-3666 GCA_049969455.1 bacterium
AAAATAAAAAATAAATAAAAAATAATAATGGAATCGTTTTTAAATACTTTTCAAAAATTAAAAGATAATTTATATAATTTTCTTAATCTAAGCGATATAAATTTATCTAATATAAATGAAATCAATAATAATATTGAAGAATTAATAAATAACTATAATAAAGTTTTAACTCCAATTAGCGATTATCTAAATACTTATTATAAAGGTACTTTTGTATATAAAAACAACATAGATGAACTCTATTTTGAAAACATAAATCTATTTTATACAGTTATTAATAATTTATTAACAATATTAAATAATATTCATGATATCCTAAATTTAAATTATTCAAAATTTGGATATAATTATAAACAAAATTTAATAAAAATCCAAAAACAAAAGCTAAATGAATCAATAGAACAATTAGATTTAATTATATCAGGCTTAAGTGTATTATTACTAAATTTTAATGAATTAGTAAATATTAATGAAGAGATTTATAAAATTGGCAATGAATAATATTTTTTATATAAGATTTCTTATTTCTTTAATAATTATATTTTTTAATTTTTTTTTATTATTAGCAAATTCCCAAGATATCAAATTTAGAGAAGGAATTATAAAATATATATCTAAACCTACTATAATTTCAAAACCATTTATACTCATATCAACAAATGAAAGATTTTATATAACAAATGAATTATATCAAAATTTAATACAAAATATAATTCAAAATTCATATAATAACTATGATAATGAAAAATCTAAATTTAATATTAATAAATATTGGTATTTTAAAATAGTCGATAATCTTATTTATGAAATTCAAGAAAAACCTTTTAAAGATTATATTTATGAATTTCCCAAAATATTTAGAACAAAAATTTTTGAATTCAACGATTATAATATTCTTTATGTATTGTTTTATTACAATCTTAGTGAATTTGTTAATATAGAAGCCAAAACTCAAGATAATAAAAATCTTTTTATATATTTTACTTCTCCAAATTCAATTTCAATAAAATTACCTAAAAAACAAAAAATCCAGTATATTAAATTATATTTAAATTATAATAATCCATATTTTAAAAATTTAAATTTCAAAAAGGAATACATTATTAATTTATAATTGGAGGTGTTTAGATTATGGTAAAAGAAGGAGATATAATACCTAAAATGGAATTAATAGATCATAATGGAAATAAAATTACAATAGGAGATGGGAAAAATTATACAGTTTTATATTTTTATCCTAAAGATGATACTCCAGGATGCACTAAACAAGGAATAAATTTTACTAATCTTAAAGAAGAATTTGAAAAATTAAATGTTCAAATAATTGGAGTTAGTAGAGATTCCATAGAATCTCATCAAAAGTTTGCTAAAAAATATAATCTAAATATTCATTTAGTTTCAGATAAAGAAAAGAAACTAGCCACTATTTTTGGGGTAGAAGGAAAACTAATGTTTTCAAGAGATACTATTATATTAGATCCTAATGGTAAAGTTATTAAAATATACAGAAAAGTCAATGCTCAAACTAACCCTTATGAAGTTTTAGAATTTATTAAGAATTTTATTTTCAAACCTGTTAATTAATTTAAATGTTAAATAATAAAATAAAAATAAAAGGATTTACTTTAGTTGAAGTATTAGTAGCTTCATTTCTGGCTTTAATTATTATATTTTTAATCTCTTTATCAACTATTCAAATTAATAAATTTTTAAAAATAATTTCTACAAAATATACTATTTCTAACGATTGTAAATTGTTATTAGCAAGAGTGGTTAATGAAATTTCTAAAAATTCAAATCCCAATGAAGATATACACACTACTTTGAAATTAACTAATAACGAAGTTAGTTTTTTAACTACAAGAATTTCAGAAAACCCTTTAAGAATAGATGTTTATATGGTAGATATAATAATATCAAAAAGTATTCAAAATAAAACTGTTTTATTTAAACTCAATAAAAGGGTATTTTGGGATTTTAATAGAGATAGTAATTATCAAGATAATGAAGTAATAGAAAATAGAGAAATAAATTTACCTGCTATTAAGGAAGTTAATGATGCAAATTTAAGTTTTTCTAAAATAAGTAATATGATAAGAGTTAATTTATATACAAACTTTATTTTTAGAAATAGAAATTACTCTTTAGATTACTATGTAGATATACCCATTAACTGATATTACTACCAAAATTAAAATCTTGCTTTTATAATTTAAAATTAATAAAAATCAGCTTATCAATAAAATTAGAATGTAAATTATATAAATTTTGGTATTTCAAATGTAAGTCCGAATCATCTATAATTGGTAAATTATTCAAATCATTTATAATTTGATTATCAAAATATTTTAGTAATTCTTTTATTAGATTATTTTCTTTTATTTGTATATTTTTTAATTTTATTTTTTGCAAGCTCATTATTAGTTCAAGTGTTAATATTTTAAATGCTATTTTTATGGATTTCAGTAAATTTTTAGTAGCTAATTCAGAGTGAGTTATAAAATCTTCTTGATTGAGACTAACGGGATAGTTGTTAGTGCTAACGTAAGTAGAAAGTACTTTTAATTCTGCTAGTAAATGAGAAGAAAGATAATGAGATATCATAAATCCCGAGTTTAATCCTGGTTTAGTTGTCAAAAAATCAGGATTTATTAATAAATTTTGTCTTTCATAAGAGATATTACTTAATTGAAATATATGTAATTTTAGATGATCACTAAATGTAGATATAGTATTTCCGTGAAAATTTCCTGATGAGTAAAATCCATCTTCTAATACTAAAGGGTTATCACTAGAGGTATTTAGTTCATCATTTATTATGTTTTTAGAATCTTCTAAAATAAGTAAAAATGATTCTAGAATTTGTGGATAACATCTATAGCTATATGGAGCTTGTAGATCATATTCTGAATAAAAGTTTAATAAAATATTTTTTAATAAATTATTAATTTCATTTATTATAATTGAAAAGAATCTATTTTTTCTAGTTTTAGATATTTTATAATTGAAATGATTGTAATTGATATTATTAGCTATTAGGCTAAGAGTAAAAACTAAATTAGAAAAATTGATTAAATTTTCTATTAATAATATTGAAAAAGAAAAAAGTGATAGAGAAAAAGCTACTCCGTTTATAAATGCTATTGCTTCTTTTGGTTTAAACTGATAAATTTTAAAATTTTTGGTATTTTTTAGGTTTTTTATTTTATTTGAATTTAAGAAAGAAGCTGCTATGGAAGCTAAAGGGATTAAATCTCCGCTACCGCCAACTGATCCGTAATTTGGTATAAAAGGGATATATTGTTTTTCTATATACCATTTTAAATATTTTACAAAATCTAGGCTAATACCACTATATCCTAATGATAATTGTTTTAATCTTATTAATGTAGTAGTAAAAGAGAATATATCATCAATTTCTTGACCATAGCCAGCAAAATGTGAATATATTAAATTATTTTGTAATTCTTTTAAATTATTAGTATCTATGATTTTATTAAATAGTTTTCCAAAGCCAGTGTTTATTCCATAAATTATTTTATTTTCTTTTACACAGAATCTTAACAACTCTTTCTTGGGCATTTTTCTTTTGCAAACTATACAAGTTCTTTCAGGAACATGTCCCTTTTTAGGCACCTATTTCTTTTTTAGCCTTTTCAATAATTT
>JBMFOW010000143.1:0-3579 GCA_049969455.1 bacterium
CCCCTAAAACCTCTTTCAATTCTTTTCTTTTTTTTAACCTATCTTACTTTTTATGGGAAAATTCTCAACTGTTCATAAGTAAGAGCAATCTTATTAATAGCAACAATAAAAGCAGCAGTCTTTAAATCAACTCCATATCTGTTAGCATATTCTGATATCTCTTCATAAGCATTAACCATAGTATCATATAAACCAGCCTTAACAACATCTTCTTCTTTTGGTCCTCTCCTTAAAATCTCTAAATCCCTTTCATTTACCTTCTTATTAGTTAATTCTTCTATTTGTTTTATCAATAATAAATTATTTTCTTCACGCAATCTCTTATCTAACCTACCAAACCTAACATGAGATAAATTTTTAAGCCATTCAAAATAAGAAACAGTAACTCCCCCAGCATTAAGATATATATCAGGTATAATTAGTTTTCCTAAATCAAGGAGTTTAAAATGAGCTTTAAAAGTAGTCGCCCCATTAGCAGCTTCAGCAATCACTCTTGCCTTAATCTTATCAACATTTTTCTCTGTTATAACATTTTCAATAGCAGCAGGTACTAATATATCACATTCAACTTCCAATACTTTATTAGGATCCTCATAAAAAATACCATCTTTAAATCCTTTAATAGTTTTATTTTCTAATTGATATTCATAAAGTTTATTAACATCTATACCATTTTCATTATATAAAGTACCACTAACATCAGCTATAGCAACTATTTTTGCTTTAAGTTCATTATATAAGTAATAAGCTAAATGATATCCAACATTACCAAACCCTTGAATAGCAATAGTCTTTTTATCTAAATCTTTTATAATATAATTTAAGGCTAAAAATACCCCAAGTCCAGTAGCCTGTTTTCTACCTCTTATACCTCCTTGACTAACAGGTTTCCCAGTAACAGAAGCAAAATAATACATTGGATCATTAGAAATAGCCATATAAGTATCAGCAATCCAAGCCATATGCTGCTCAGTACTCCCCATATCAGGCCCAGGTACATCAACCCCAGGACCTATAAAATTCTTCCTATAAAGTTCAAATGTATATCTCCTTATTATTCTCTCTAATTCAGAATTGGAATATAATTTAGGATTAATCTTAATAGCTCCTTTTTAGCACCACCAAAAGATATATCCATAATAGCACATTTATAACTCATTAATGCAGCTAATGCCATTACCTCTTCAATATCCACATTTTCACTTAACCTAATACCCCCTTTAGTAGGTAATCTATGAAAACTATGTTCTGCTCTCCAACCCTTTATAACCTCTATTCTACCATCATCTCTCCTTATAGGAAAAGATATACTTAAAACACTATTACATACTCTTATCTGCTCTAATAACTCCTTAGGATAATTTAAATAAGTACTAGCTCTATTAAAAAAAAAAGATTCTACTTGTTTTAATAAACTCATTATTACATATCCTCTCCTTTCTATAGAATTATTTTTTATTACTTCATATCATAAATATTAATATCTACTTTTAAACTACTTAAATTAGATTTAACTAAATTAACATTAGTATCAATTAAATTTATTTTTAAATCCCTCCAAGAAATATTTAAATCTTTTTTGCTTATAATATCTTTAATATTCAAAATATTTGCTGAATCATATAAATTGTTATTAGTATTATTAAATAGATTAGAAAATTTTATAAGTAATCCATCATAATTGTTATTTTGATAATTAATTTTACCAGTTAAAATATTAGTAAAAATAGAATTTAATTGGATTTTATTATAACCTTCATTATTATTAGATTTAATATTAACTTCCTTAATATCAATAATATCAAAATTTTGATCCAATTTAATAACAAAATATTTTTTATTTTTATCATTAGAAATAAAAAGATTAGCTAAAATATAATAATAATTATCAAAATAATCTATAGAAATAAATTTTAAGTTTAGATCTTTAGAGTATAAATTATCTAAAATCTCATAGTAAAAAGCTTTTATTATTCTATCATTATTAGTGTCAATTAAAATAATAATTGGATATAACCTATTTTGATAATAAATATCTCCAATATGTATTATAAAATTATCTTTTAAAATAGAATTTATTAAGCTTATATGATAATTATAATTAAATTTCAAAGATTTTAATAAATTTAGATTTTGATCTAATTTCAATAAAGCAATATTCTCATTATTATCATTAATATTACCAATTAATAAAAAATACTGATTAACCGGATAAATAGATAAAAACTGATTATCGAAATTAGAGTAAATTAATTTACAAACTTGGTTTTTAATAGAATTATTATCATCTAAAAATGAAATAATAAAAGAATTAGACACATTAAACTTTTGATTAAAAAAAGTACCCAATACTGTTAATTTATTATTTAAATTTTTTTCATATGAATATTTAACAATATCCAAAAATTGAGAATTGTAAAGCTCTTTTAAACAATATTGATAAATAATTTTTCCTTCGTTGTTAATTTTAAAAATACAAGCTTGAGAATTATAATTAGAATCTAAATTATAACCTACAAAAATAATTTTATCCAAAGAAGGTAAAATTTTATAAAAAACATTATCAAAATCATTACCAAAAGAATAAGAAGAAATATAATTTAAATTAGAATTTAATTTAACAAGAAAAGAATCAAAGGAACCAAATCCAAAAGAATTAGTTATCCCTAAAAGATAAAAATAATTATTAAAACTATAAATATTATAAAATTCTTCATAACTATTTCCTCCAAAAGCTCTAACCTTAACTAAATCTAACTTACTATAAACAAAATTACTATTATATAAATTACTATTAACTCCAGAATTAGTATTAAAATTAACATTAGTAGTAGAGTTAGTAGTAGTAGAATTAATAGTAATATTTTTATTAGAATCTTTATTAAAATTTTTATAAGAAAGTATAGATAATTTTTTAATATTACTAACTAAAATCCAAAAAATAGTAATAAATAAAAATAAAGAAATAAAAATAAATAAAATACTCCTTAAACTAAAAGTTTTATTGTTTTTTTTAGAATTAATAAGTTGCTCATAAGAATTGATATCTAAAGAACTAATTTTTTCTTTGTCCTTTATAGAATCTGAAAGTCTTATTAATTTTGATTTATTTTTAAATAACCAATTAACCAAATTTACATAATCTTTTAAATCTAAATTATTTAGATTTTTAAATTCCTTTGGTAAAATATAAACTGAACTTAATCTTTGAAAGTAATTAATAGGTAAAAATATAAATTTTTTCTGATCTTTTAAAGTATCTATATCAATTTTAGTATTAAAAATATCAAAATTTTTATAAACTATTAATTGATTATTAAACAAATCAGTTAAAAATTTAATAAAAATATCTTTCTTATTTTTTAAATGATAATAATTAGAGTAAAAATCAAAATCTAAATCTAAAGCTAAATTCTGAATATTATAAAATAAATTTTCTAAATAATTAAAATCTTATCCATCAAAATTTAAAAGGGCTGGGAAAACCCAGCCCTTTTATCTTTCACCCTAAATCCCCACAGGGGACCCTAAATTTACTCAGAGTCCCCTGCAGTTCCTATATGTATCTTGGAATTAGTA
>JBMFOW010000144.1:0-3550 GCA_049969455.1 bacterium
ATTAAAATAAAAGTAAAAACAAAAATTAAATAAATATGCAATGAATTTTTAAGATAATCTTTAAATTTTATTTTATTTAAATTAGCTAAAATCAAAGAAACCAATTCCCAAATAGGAATAACATTAATAATAATAACTATAAAATAAAAATAGAAAGGATTTAAATGCATCTTTGAAGTGCCAGTAAATCTACCAATATTATGTAAAAGTAAGAAATTTTTTATAAACTCTCCATTAGTAAATAAATAAACAAGTAAATACCAAGTATAACCTACTATAAAATGTCCTAACCAACCTAAGATCAATTTTTTATTAAGAAAAATAAAAAAAATCTGCTTTAAACTATATCTATTATAAAAAAATAGAAACATAAAAATAGGTAATAAAATTATGATATAAGATACAATACCTTTAGTAAAATTAGCTAAAGCTAAAGAAATTAGAAATAAGTTTAAATAAAGATAATTTTGTGTTTGATAGAATCTAAAAAATAAATAAAAAGAAAGTAAGATAAAAAATGTAAATAATGGCTCAGGAACAAATGCTTTAGATTCCACAAAAATATTAACAAAAGATATAAATATTACTACACTAAGATACCTATAAAAAATATTCTCAAATAAAATATTACCAAATTTAAAGCCAATAATAGCAGAAAAAAACATAGAAAATACAGAAACTAATCTATAACTAACTTCAATACTAACATTAAAATTCTTTAATAATAAATAAAATAAATTAGCAATATAATAAATCAAAGCAGGTTTATCATATCTTATTTCTCCATTATAATATGGTACAACCCAATTATATAAAGTATTTTTATAAAACATATAATAAGTGGCAAATGCGTTCCGAGATTCATCAGGATAGGTAAAATAAATTAAATCAATACCTTTTATTAAAAACAAAAAAACTATAAACCAAAAGACTAAATTAAACAGAAAATAAGTATTTAGTTTATAACCGAAAATCATAAGTATAAGAAATAACTGGATTTAAAAGTTTTTAGGATTTTATAAATAATTTTTAGCGAATTGTATAATTTTATTAGCGATGTTTTTAGCGGTATCAGCGATTTCTTTTTTATATACTTTAAAGGGAGGTTGAAGCATATTAGCTCCTGGATATCTTGACATAATATAGTGTTTATCTAATTCTCCACTTAAGTCAAATAATTCTTTATCAATGGGTAATTTTTTAGACAATTCTTCTAGCAAGCTATAAGCTGAATGTCTAAAGGATTCCAGATTATTTTTTTTTAGTAAAGCTTTTAAGATTTTAACAGTAGCTTCTTGGTAGCAAAAGCAAGCCCATTCATAATATGAGTTATTATAGCAAAATTCAGCTACTTCTAAGTCCCTTAATCCTTGTTCATACCATGCCAAATAAGCTTCCTTAGATTTACTCTTAAATTTTTTATCTTTCACTAATATCACCTACCAAAAAAAAACCCTTTAAAAATTTTTTTACAAAACTAAATTATAAAATTATCCTTGAAGAATTTTAATATAAACTTTTCTAGTTCTAGGGCCATCAAATTCACAAAAGAATATCCCTTGCCATGAACCTAATAAAACCTTAGAATCCTGGATTATTAATGTTAAGCTATTTCCTATTAAGCTAGACTTTATATGAGAATCAGAGTTACCTTCTAGATGATGATAATTATAATCACTTGGCACATTTCTTTTATAATATTCTATAATATCTTTTTTAACCATAGGATCAGCATTTTCGTTTATAAGAACAGCTGCAGTCGTATGAGGAACAAATATAACTGCTATTCCATTTTTAATTCCACTTTGCTCTACTTTTTCTAATACTAAATCAGTTATATCTATTAAATCTTCCCTTAATTTAGTATTTATTTTTAACTCAATTAACATACATAAAAGTTATTTTAGTATTCTCATTTATTTTTTATTGTACTTTTCATTACATTTTTAATATTCATTAATTATCTAAATAATCCTTTCTAAAAATAAATTTCTTATTAAATCCCATTTTAGTATATAACAATTTTATAAATTTATCTTCTAAATTATCTCTTTATAAGTTTAAATAGTTTCTTTTGGATTTAAAATGATGTTTTTGGTGTAAAATTTATTTTTGTAAATTTTTTGTTAATTTTTTTCAAATTCTTTAGGATTTTTTTTTTTTTTGATAAATATAATAAAGGGGTAATTATTTTATCTATTATTAGGGAGGAGGGGTAAAATGTTCAAAACCAAAAGGATATATAATAGAAATTTTTATAACAAGAATGGAACTGTTTTATTATTAGCTCTTTTTGTATTATTTTTTACCAGTGCTATTATTGGAATAATATATTCTTATAACTCCAGAATATTTTTATTAGCAGCTTATGAAAGAAAAAATTATTCAAATTATTATCAATCATTTTTAGAAGTTAATAGTAACTTATACATGGTTAAACTAATGAATTACGGTTTCTTATTTAGTAACTGGAAATGGATAGTTGATACACATTACTCATCAATTCCTCATACTTTTAGTGCCAAAAAAAATGATGGCTCGCTAAGATATGATCCACTAAATTTACTAAATATAAAAAGTATCTGTTTACATGATACACCTGATGTAATTTATAACAATATAAAAACTAATTTAATGAATAAATTTAATGTAGTAGGTATAGAATTTATAGATAAACCACCCCCTATACCATCTGAATATAGTTCTACGAGTTTAAATCTCCCAAGAGGAAGCGGTTCTTCAACCTTAACATTAATTTATGAAAATCCTATACCAAATTTTAATGTTATTACAAGTTTTGATCTTAAAGTTAAAATAAAATCCAAAATAAAGGACCAAGAGATAATAAACGAAGTAACCTATCCTATTAAAATGAAAATCAAATATGAAATAATTACTACAAACCCTCCTTTTAGGGTAAAAATAAAGATGGAGCCGATATAATTATTTGATATAATTATTTAAGGTGGTGGTTATTATGAACAAAACAAATAAAATAATTATAAATAAAACCATTAAAAACAAAATGATTTTATATAAATTTAAGGGGTTTAGTTTAATAGAAGTAGTTGTATTTATTGCTATTATAGCATTATGTATCTTAGCACTTGCTTCCGTTTATTATAGTATTGTTAAAAACCAAAACAAAGCAATGTATAATGACCTTATAAGAAAAAAAACCCAAACATTTTTTAATCTATATATAGAAAACAAAAGACAAATTTACCTTAAAGGAACCTATGAAGATCTAAATTCCCAAATTGAAACTTATGCTAATTATTTATTAGCAAAAATAAATAATGATCCTGATCTAAATGATATAGAAATAGAAAAAATACATACAAACTTAATAAAAGAAGGTACTGACTACTTAGCAGGGATCTATTCTGAAAGTAATGACATACGAATAACAAAATACTATTTAAAATTAACAATAAAATATAAAATAAAAAGGAATAATATGATTAATCAAATAGAAACCTTACTCCCTGTTTTTGTCGAATCAAAAACACCAACAATTGTTAGCCAATACGCAGAAATTACAATAGAC
>JBMFOW010000145.1:0-3511 GCA_049969455.1 bacterium
TTGTGGATTGGTAATAGATAGGGATTTAAACAGTGCAATAAACATACTAAAGATAGGGATAAAAGAAGTGGAGAAAACCACTATAAAAAACTATTAATGGACAGTTGGGAAGTAACAGTTGTAAAGTGGAAGACCACTGTTAGGGGGCTATCAAATGATAGTATTCTAATAAGTCATGCCACAATGAAGCAGGAAGCCCCCTGATTTTTAATCAGGGGAGGTTGTCACATTGGCAAAAGAGGTTTATCATTAATATATATATACTATTTGTTTTTAATTTTTTGTATGTAAATTAAAAAAATAGATTTGGGTATGAGAGATATTAATTTTATAGATGAAGTTGAAATAATTGTTAAAGCTGGGGATGGTGGAAATGGTTGTGTTAGTTTTAGGAGAGAGAAATATATTCCTAAAGGTGGGCCTAATGGTGGAGATGGTGGTAATGGTGGAAATGTTATATTAAAAGCTACTAAAGATTTAAATACTTTGATTGATTTTAGGTATCAAAAATATTATAAAGCAGAAGATGGTGAGCATGGGAAAGGTAAAGGAGCTCATGGTAAAGATGGTAAAGATTTAGTTTTAAAGGTTCCTGTTGGTACTTTAGTTTACTATGAAGGAAATTTAATTGCTGATTTAGATTATGATGGAAAGGAAGTTATTGTAGCTAAGGGGGGTAAAGGAGGAAGGGGTAATACACATTTTGTAACTTCTGTTTATCAAGCTCCTAAGTTTGCTGAAAAAGGTCAAAAAGGCGAAGAAAAAAAAATAAAATTAGAGCTAAGATTAGTAGCTGATGTAGGTATAATAGGGTTGCCTAATGCTGGAAAATCTACTTTACTTTCTGTTATTTCTAATGCTAAGCCCAAAATAGCTGATTATCCTTTTACTACTATTATTCCTAATTTAGGAATTTCTAAAGTAGATTATAAATCTATTGTTTTTATTGATTTACCAGGAATTATTGAAGGAGCTTCTGAAGGTAAAGGTTTAGGTTTGTTATTTTTAAAACATTTTCAAAGAGCTAAAATATTTTTGCATCTTATTGATATAACTTCTGATTATAAAAAAAATTATAAAATAATAAGAAAAGAATTAGAAGTTTATTCTAAAGAACATAATGTTAATTTATTATCTAAGTTAGAAATAGTTGTTTTAAATAAAATAGATTTAGTAAATGAAAAAGATATAAAAATTGCTAAAAAATATTTTAAAACAAGAGGAATAGAGACTGTATTTATTTCTGCTTATACTAAAAAAAATATAACTCAGTTATTATTTAAGGTAAAAGATTTATTAGATAAAATTGAAAAAAATCAAAATATAGATGTAGTTGAAAATAATGTTGAATCTAATGATAATAATAAATTAGATTATAAATTAATTTCTTTAAATCCTACGTTAATAGAGATAGAAAGTTTTTATGATAAGTATTTAAAAACAAATAAAAGAGTATTTGTTATTTATGATAAAGATTTAGAAGAAATTATTTCAAAGTTTGATATGAATAATATTTATGCTGTAAAATATGTTAATAATATAATAAGGAATCATAGAGCTTTAAAAGCTGCTAAATTAAGAGGTATAAAAGAGGGAGAATTAGTTAAAATTTTGGATATATATTTTATTTATCAAAATGATAGTATCCTACCTCTTGAATTAGTCAGTTAAAATATGCTTATTGGTAATAAAAATATTAATAATAAAAAGAGAAAGCATTATGATTATCATAATAATTTAATTGAATTTACTCCTTATATAAGGGATTTATTGAATTATGTAAATAGTAATATATTGCCATTTCAGTGTCCTGGTCATAAAGCTGGTAATTCTTATTTACCATTTTTTAAAAATATTCTTAAAAAACATTTATTTAAATTAGAAACTAATGAGATACCAATAATAGATACTTTTCAGAATCCTTCTAAAGGTTTAAAAGAATCTCAACAAAGGGTAGCTAATTTGTATGGAGTTTATAAAACTTTTTTTATTGTTGGGGGATCTACTTTATCTAATGTAATAGCTTTAAGTAGTTTGAGTAATGAAAATGGTGAGATTTTAATTCCAAGGAATGCTCATAAGTCGGTTTTTTCTGGATTAATTATTAGTGGAGTTAAGCCTTATTTTATTTATCCTGAATATGATTATAATTTTAATATTGATCATAATCTTAGTATTGATAAAGTTATAGATAATGTAAAAAAATTGAAATTAAGGCAGGTATTAATTTCTAATCCTACATATTATGGCAGTGCTATTGATATTGAAAAATTGAGTTTAAAATTAAGAGAGATTGATAAAAATATTATATTAATAGTTGATCAGGCTTGGGGTGCTCATTTTAAATTTAATCCTAATTTTCCTAAGTGTTCTACTGATTATGCTGATATTATAATAATGAGTCCTCATAAAACTTTATCTGCTTTTACTCAAAGCTCTTTTTTTCATATTGGAAAATCTTTATTAATTAAAAAACCTGAGATTATTCCTAAAATTGAGCAAACTGTTTTAATGCTTTCTACTACTAGCCCTAATAGTTTATTACTATTTTCTATGGATTATACTCAATTTGAATTGAATAATCCTAAAATTTTTCAAAAATTATATTCTATTTCATCTTTTATTGAAAGGGAAATTAAAAAAATTGATGAGGATATTATTTTAACTTTTGATAAATTGAAAGGTAATCCTGGGGTTGATTATAGAGATATTACTAAGATAGTTATTAATATGTCTAAGTATGGATTATCTGGTTATGAATTAGAAGAAATTTTACTTAATAATTATAAGATTCAGGTGGAATTAGCTGATCTTTTTAATGTTGTTTTTTTGATTACTGTTGGTGATAGTTATAAAAAAGCTAAGTATCTTGTTAATGCTATTAAGGATGTTGTTTATTTATTAAAAAAAGGTATTATAAAGCCTAAAAATATTTTAAGAAAGATCAAGGAGTTACCTGATTGGCCTAAATTTGCTATTACTCCAAGACAAGCTTTTATTTCTAAATATAGATATGTTAATTTAGAGGATAGTGTTGGATTAATTAGTTCTGAATTGATTACTACTTATCCTCCTGGAATACCTATTATTATTCCTGGTGAGATTATTACTAAGGATATAGTAGAACATATAAAAAACGAGATAAAATTTGGGGGTAAAATCACTGGATTCTCTGATAAAAGTTTAAAAAAAATAAGAGTTGTTGATCAATAACCTCTATCTCTTTTTATTAATATATTTATATTGTCTCTAATAACTAATAAAAAATTGACTTTTATCAATTAAATTTTAAATTTAGTTTTTATGTATAAAAAAGCAGGATTTTTTTTTGAATAATATAAGTAGTAGTGGAGGAAGTGGTGGAGGTAGCGGTGGTTATAGCCCATCAATAGGGAAAGTATCAAATACTTTTGGAACAAATTTAGGAAGAGATATATTAACATATAACATCGGACATACAGTATTCGTTATATGTTATATAACTTAGGAATATATCCTTCGTTATAACGAG
>JBMFOW010000146.1:0-3448 GCA_049969455.1 bacterium
CTTTGCTAATAATACTTTTCCCAGTTTTATCATTTACTTGTGAGCAAGCTTATAAGCATTTAAAATATAATAGTTCTATTAGTTGCTACCTAGAAAATTACCCAGATTTTAATATATTCAACTTTAATTTAGAAGAAATTGCAAATACTCAAAATATTATTAATCTATATAAACTATCTTTACCCATTTTTGAAGAATTAAAAAATCAAGGTAATTTTAAAACAATAAATGAAACTATTTTAAAGATTTATACAGATAATAATTCATTACTTACCTACTTAGAAAATAATTCTAAATTAATTAAAGAAATATTTAGAGTAGCTGATCTAGAATTCATAAATAGCAATGATTTTAGTAATTTAGATAATAAAAAAGTTAATATAAATATTAATAATAAAAACTTTAGTTTATATATAGATTTTGTAAAATCAAATTATTTAAAATGCGAAAGATGTTGGAACTATTTTAAAGAATTAAAACAAATTGAAACTCACAAAGTTTGCCAAAGATGCTTTGATATACTCAAAAATATTGGAATTACTATTTAACTTAATGTTTATTTAATATTTATTTAATATTTATTTAAAAGATAGTAAAAAAATAGGAGGTTCTTCTTTATGAAAACCCAAAATGTAAAATTTGAAGTTAAAAACAAAGTAAAAGTATATAAACCAAGTGAAAATGAAATAGAAATAGCTAAAAATTGGCCTACTTGGTCTAAAGAAATATCTGAATTTGATTGGTATTACTCTGAAAATGAAAAATTTTATTTAGTTAAAGGAGAAGTAGAAATTGAATT
The DNA here is from genome assembly GCA_049969455.1 of bacterium. Lineage (GTDB taxonomy): Bacteria > DRYD01 > DRYD01 > DRYD01 > DRYD01 > CAKZQG01. Next base: position 800 of record JBMFOW010000146.1, read on the forward strand.
AGACAATAAAAGTAGCTTTAAAATTGAAGATGGAGATATGGTAGAATTTTATAAAGGGGTCAAATGTAAATGGAAAGTTACTAAACCTGTATTTAAACATTATACTTTCTTCTAATTAATTAACTGTTTTAATTTTATTTAAGCAATCTTTTAAAGTGTAATTTTCGGGGAATTCTATTATTTTATTACTTAATTTTTTTTTGAAGATGAATTTGGAGTTATAAGTTTCTATTTCAGTAGAAATTTCATCTAAATTACGAGAGTTTCTTATATAGATATATCTTGAAAGTGCCATTGATTTTTCTATTTTTATACCTATTTCTTTTGCTGTTAGAGTATCATTAGTTAATGTCCCTACTTCTCTTTGGATCCTGTTATAAAGCAAAAAAATTTGTACTAATACCCCTATCATTAATGAAATAATAGCAATAGATACAAGGGTTTCATGTAACGATAATCCACCTATTCCTTTTATTTTTTTACTTTCTTTTATTAATAACATATTAATTTTTTATATTTTGCTAATTAATTTTTATTTTGTGATTGAAGGGGAGCATCCCTTATCTGTACCGACTGCGATTGCAATTAAAAGAGATAAGCTTGAAAATGCTAATACATTAACTAAATTAATATGACTATACCCAGAATGAGCTAAAATAAAATTCTTCCCATCTATTGATACTAAAAATGTATTTACTTGATCTTTTAGTTCTATTGTCATTACTCTATCTTTTATTATTTCCTTTTTAATTTCTTTTATTTCTTCCCAATTGTATTTACCATCATTATATACTAATATTTTTTCTCCTATTTTTATTTTCCCTGCTTTCTTTATATTATTGTTTTCGTCTATAATTAACGGATGGTTTGGAGTTAATCTTATTTTTGAATTTTGAGTTATTAATTCCAATATCTCATATTCTTGTTCATCATGAATATGTAATTTTTCTACTTCTAATTCTTTTAGTTTATAATTATCAACTGGATCAATAGTTAAAACAATATCCCCTACCCTAACATCCCCCATTTTCTTTAGTTTATAATTATTATTTTCTTTTGTTAATACTAATGAAGATAATTCAAAGCATCCTCCACCTCCAGCACCACCACTAGTTAGTAGTAGTAACAGTATCACTAGTAGTAGTAACTGTATCAGTAGTATTAACATTAGTAGTAGTAATGCTATCAATAGTAGTAACTGTATCATTAGTAGAAATAGTATCAGTAGTAGTATCTGTAGTTGTAGTAATATTAATATTATCAGCATTATTAGTTACTGGTTTAGTCGCAGGGCTAACAATAGTAAACGTTCCTACATCTATTATTGGTACTTCTGGCTGTATTAATCCTACCTTAAATGAATTCGCTGTTAAATACACCTCTATTTTATTTACTCTCCTTAAATTCTTATGCTCAAATAATATTTCCACTTCTACTTTGTATAAATTTGTATTATTTATTCTTTGGGGATCCCTTATCCTTACCTCTCTTATTTCATTATATCTATTATATCCTAAACTATTTATTAAATTAAATATTTCTCTAGGTGTATCAGCTCTCATCATTAAGTTAAATTCTCCTTCCCTACCAGCAATAGGATCTAAATAAAAATATTTACCAGCATTTTGAGTTAACTCTGTTTTTATAAATATACTAGCATTTCCTACATCTATTAATTCTTGATTTACATCACTAAATGTTATACTACCCCAATATACTATACTCCATAATGCCATTACTAATATTAATGCAATTGTAAAAGACAATACAACTTCTATTATTGTCATCCCTTTTTTTTTCTTCTCTCTTTCTTTTATTTCATTCTCTTCATTTTTATTCATTTTTTCCTTCATACTAAATCCCTCCCATTTATTTACTATTAACAGGTACATCAAGATAATATATTATCCTACTCCTTTGATTTCTAAATATAAAATCTGTTCTAATTGATACTCTTACCAAATTTACATTCCTACTTTCAAAATATAATTCACTATCCAAAACTTGCTCTATTAATCCTAAATTAATTTCATTTTGAGTTCTTATATCAGATGAATCTATATTACCATTATTATTTGTATCGTCGTATATTATTTTTCTAACTTTAAATAAATAATCCCTATTAATCCCCCTACCTTTTACCAAAATTTTTTGTATTATTAAATAATTGAAATTATTTTTAACATAAAAGGGTCTCTGATTTACTATACTTGTAGTAAATCCCATTTCATTTGGAGTCAATTTAAAAATAGGATCTACAATAAAATTAAAATTTGAATTCTTAATAATTTCAGATGATAATTTATTTAATATATTCTTAGAAGTTGATGATACATAGTATTTAGCTGATAGTTTTCTCATAATAAAACTCATCTTACTAATAGATAAAGCTAATATTAACATTATGCTTAAAGCTAAAGCAATAGAAACCAAAAGTTCAGGTAATGTAAATCCTTTATTATTTATTTTATTTAAATTTGCTTTTTTATTTTTTAACATTATCTACTCCTTAAGAAGCTTTAATACTCAAGAAGCTCCATTAGGGGGTTTAGCACCCCCTATACCCCCTTAACACGAGGGGGTTTCACCCCCTTAACCCCTTTTGGGGGAACATAGTCCCCCCACCCCCCCCTTCCAATGGGGTTTCAC
>JBMFOW010000147.1:0-3425 GCA_049969455.1 bacterium
TAGAAATAAAAAATAGTTTAGAAAAAATAAACTCAAGAATTGATGAGTATTTAAATATAATAGATGAAATAATAAATAATAAAAGAGTATATAATGAAGAAGAATTAGAGAACCTAAATAAAGAAATAGAAGAAGAATTAAAAGCTCTAGAAGAATTAATAAACATTAATGAGGAAGAAAATAATAATTTAGATGAAGCTTTAGAAAATTTTTATCCAATAGAAGAAATAGATAATATCTTAGAAAATGAAGAACTAACAGAAAAAGAAAAATTAAAACTTTTGGATAGTATTCAAGCAAAATTAAGTAATTCTAAAGAAGATTTTTCTATAGAGGATTTATTACAAAACAATGAATTAACTGATGAAAAAGATTTAAAAAAAACAGAGATATTAAATAAATTTTTAAAAAATTTAGATAAATCTATAGAAGAAAATGATGAAAATAAAATTAATCAAATTTTAGATAAAATAAATCAGTTTATAAAAAACTACTAAAAATACTTAAGAAATTAAAAGCACTTAATAAATATTATTTTTTTATCAATCTAAAAAAGGTATTATTATTTTAATAGCTAATACTAAAAATAGAAAATAATTTTTAATTTACTTTCATATAAAAGCTTATATAAAAAAATTTAAATAGTAGAGGGATAATTATGCAATTTGATACTTCAACAAAAAAAGGTGAAAACTATTTAAAGAAAAATAAAATTAATAATAAAAATCAAAAATTGAAAAATTTTCAAGATAATTTTTTAAATAATTTAAGGAACTCAGAAAGAGAAGTAAATATATTACTAACAAATGGATTAGAAATTATAGGCAAAATATTATCTTTTGATCAATATGTAGTTATAATAGAAAGAAATAACAAAAAAGAAATGATTTACAAACATGCAATAGCAAAAATAAATGAAATCTAAAAACTATGTATATACCTACAAAACAAGAAATTTTATTAAAAGAAATAAGTAAATTATCTAATAATGATTTTAATGACATTAATGAATTATTTAAAGAAATAACAGGAAAAGATAGCTTTTATAGTCCTAATTTACCAAAACCACTATCCCAAATAGATATAATACAATATTTTGAAAACAATTTTAAAGAAATAGACCAATATAAATATTTAGTGGGTTTAGGAGCTTATGATCATTTTATTCCCCCAATAGTAGATGAACTAATTAGAAGTGAATTTTTAACTTCATATACTCCTTACCAAGCAGAAATCTCTCAAGGTACTTTACAAGCTATATGGGAATTTCAATCCCTTATTTCAGATTTATTTAATATGGATGTTTGTAACTCTTCACACTACGATGGAGCTACTGCATTAAGTGAAAGCTTATTAATGGCTTATAGAATCTATCCAAATAAAAATGCTAATAAATATATAGTTGCTAATTCCATCAATCCCCATTATTTCAATGTTTTAAAAACCTATTCTTATCCTTTTAATTTTATTCCAATTTTCTTAGATTTTGATAAAACTGGTAAAATAGATTTAAATAAATTAGAAGAACTTTCAAAAGACGATAATATTTTTGCTGTTATAATACAATCACCCAATTTATTCGGTATAATAGAAGACATTAATAACATAAAAAATATAATTAAAAATAAATTATTAATTTTATCAATTTTAGAACCATTAGCATATTTTATCTTACCTAAAATAGAAAATGTGGATATAGTTAGTGCTAATTTACAATCCTTTGGAATACCATTATCTTTTGGGGGCCCTTATCTTGGAGTTATCGCTACCAAAAAAGAATATATTAGACAATTACCTGGTAGAATAATAGGAAAAACTATTGATAAAGATAATAACATAGCATTTACCATGATACTACAAACTAGAGAACAACATATTAAACGTGAAAAAGCAAACAGTAATATCTGTACTAACCAAGGGCTTATGGCTATCAGAAATGCTATATATTTACTATCCTTAGGTAAAAATAATTTAATCAAAATAGCTAAATTAAATAATCTACTAATTAATTATCTATCTGAAAAATTACTCAATATTAATAAAAATATAAAATTAATTTTTGATTATCCAGTATTTAATGAAATGTTATTTTATATACCAAATTACTATCAAATTTACTATCATTTACTCAATAAAAATATTATTTTTGGTCTAAATTTAAAGAATCTATACTTTGATAATCTTCATTATCAAAATCTAATAAATAATCTAAAAGTAGTTCTTAAAGAAACAATTGATTTTAAAAATATAAATCTTGAAAACCTAATTGATAATCTTAGTATTATATGTACAACTGAAAAAACTTCAATTAATGATATAGAAAATATCATCAAAATTCTTAATAACCAAAATCAATAATCTTATTCTTATATATCTTTAAATCTAGATTAATGTTTTATCAATGGTATTTTATTTTTTTAAATAAATTTTGATAAAGTAGGATTTTCTTAATAAATCTATATTAATTAATTAAAAATAAACAGAATTAAAAATATATAAGAAAGTTATACATAGATTCATATAGATATTTTTTTATCAGTCAAGATTTAAGTATATATTTTTTTAAGATTTTAACATTTTTTTTAAGATTTTTACAAATTAAACAAAAAAATAATTAAAAAAAAATTATAAAAAAAAATATAAGAACAAAGGAGGTGAATAAAAAATGATAAATCAATTAGGTGGGTCTGGAGGAGTTATAGGAACAAGTTTTAGTATAGGTAGTGGTTTTGGAGTAGGAGCTGGATTTGGTATAGGTGCAAGCTTTGGAATAGGAGCTGGATTTGGTGACATAGCAAATATAAACCCAATGAATAACATGCTTAACGGCTTATTAGGAGGAATAATAGGAGGATTATTAGGAGGAGTATTAGGTGGATTATTAGGAGGAATACTAGGTGGAGCATTAGGTGGCCAAAATCCAGTATCCCCATTTTCATTACCCATGGGTGGAATGCCTGGTATGAACTCACTAGGTGGTATGAATCCATTAGCTGGTATGAACCCCTTAAGTGGTATGCCACCATTTGCAAACCAATGCTACCAAAATAACCCTAACTCAATGAATAACCAATTAATAATAATGTTATTAATAATTTTATTAATGATGTTACTACAACAACAAAATCAACAAAATAATCAGTTCAATCAAGAAGCATTTAATTTTAATTTTACTCAAATTAGTGGAAGCTTTGGATTACCAGGAGTTTTATAATATAAAAATTTAATTTTTAATTACAAATAAATTAAATATAAAGGAGGGTAATAAAAACCCTCCTTTTTTATTTATATAAATATTTATTTATTTAAATAATTGATTAATTAAATTTACAAACATACTATAAAATCATAAATAAAAAAGAGAAAATTAAGAAAAACATTCAAAAAATAAAAAATAAAGAATAAAATACCAAAAGTATATAAAT
>JBMFOW010000148.1:0-3424 GCA_049969455.1 bacterium
ACCATGACCACCAACTTTGAGCTCGCTGACACCTCGAGATCTAACATGGTTCAACACTACAAGAAGCCTCAACCGGCACAGATACAGCCTTCCAAGACGCAATGATATACAGCATGACGTTTACTTTTACTTTTTATAATTATTTTTATAATCTAAAAACATTGCTTTATAATAATCCTTAAAAAATATTTCCATTAAATAATCTTTTATATGTAGTTCTTTAAATTTTTTATATGAATAATTTTTAGCTATAAAAGAGTCAATAAATTCATTAAATTTACAATAAATAAATAAATCAAATATATTTAATTTTTCTATAATTAGTTCATATTTAAAAGTAATTAAATCAAAAATAGTTTTAAAAACATCTTCTATATAAATAAAAGGGAAAGATAAACTTTGATTAAAGATAGGTTTTAAATTAAATTTAAAGAAAAAATTATCTAAAATTTTTAACCAAGAAGAATGTTGATCTAAAACAACCCCCAACCTAAATATTATTTTATAAGAATTATCTTTTAATAAATTTAACGTATTTTCCCATTGATAAAAATAGTCAGATATTTTAGATTCAGAGTAAATCCACACTGCAGATGGTAATAAAAAAAACAAAGGATAATTACCTACTTTGATAATACTGTTTATTATCTTTTTAGTAAAATCAATTCTACTAGACCATATTAATTTATTTTTATAATTATAACTATAAAAAGAAAATAATGCTTTAAATATATTATATCCGCTAAAATTAAAAATAACATAATTTTTTAAATTTTTTAAAATTTTTTCAAATTCAGAATAATCATAAAAACCTATATCCAATAAAGTGTAATCAATATTATTTAATTTAAAAAAATTAAGTATCTTCTTATAATTACTAGAAAATAAAACTAAATTAATTTTTTTTCTATCATCTTCAAAATTAAAATAAAAATATTTAATAAAACTAAGACTTAAATACCCACTAGAACCTAACAATACTATCTGATCAATATTATTATTGTTTAACATTAAGTAATTAATATTAATTAATTATTTTTTAATTTTCTATTATATTCATAAAAAAAATTTATAACATTATCAAAAGCTTTTTAAAGTTCAATAAATAATCTTTTATCATTTTCAATTAATAATCTAGGATCAATAAAATACAAAGCGAATATCTCACTAAAGAATTCAGAAATACTACATTTAGCTTGATGACCTAAATCAAAATGATATTTACCATTTTGATAATTTCTAAAAGCTTGCAATAGGTAATCAAATTTAAAAAATCTTCCATATTTTAGATGCCTAAAAACATGATGTGCTAACTCATGAAAGAAAACCCATAGTATTTTGGTAAGATCATCAGTATAAATAACAATTGTTTTAGTATTTTTATAATATATTCCACCCAAAGTTTTAATATAATGATTATCTGGAAATACTATTTTTACACCATCAGTTAATATATTAAATAATAAATCCCCCATTAAATCTTTACAATAATTAAGTATTTTTTCTATATCCTGACTATTCATAATACAAAAAAAATCTTTTTTAATTAAATATTTCTTTCTATTATATAATATTAAAATAAGGAAAAAATATCCTTTTTTAGCAAAAATTTTATAAAATATATTTTTATTTTTTTTTATTAGTTAGTTTAATAATATAAAAATAAAGCCAAGCAAATAAAGAGATAGCCATAAATAAATTAGTAATATTAATAGCTAAAAAGACTGCATCATATTTTAGATAAGTAGATAATAATTCAGAAATAGGGATCCTTAAGGTAGAAAAAATAATCATTGAAATAGTTAAAGGTAAAGTAAAACCTAAAGCAATAAAATAACCACTTATAATAGAACTAATAACCATAGCAATTCCAAAAATCCCTGTATAAAATAAATATCCACTACCTATTTTTACTGTTAAATAATCTTTTATAAAAATAGAAAGTAAATTATTAGGAAAAAAAGTAAATAAAATAAAAGCTGGGATAAATAGAATCAAGCCAATAATAAAAGTTTTAAAAGCAATTACATTAGCTTGTTTTATCTTTTGGATTAAATTAGGATCTTTTTTATACTCATAACCTAGAGTTTTACCAATAAGATTAGCACAAGCAACAGTTAATCCTCCATCTACCATCCAAATGATTACTTCAAATCGTTGAGAAATAGTTAATCCTGCAACAGCTTGAGCCTCATTTCCTTCCAATTTTCCTATATTACTTAATATAGAAATTAAAAAGAAATAAACTACACCAAAAACTAATGCCCCAACTTTAACCGGAATACCTATATAAATTAGTTCCAAAAACCTACTTAAAGATTTACTAAAAGGCTTATATTTAAAATATCTAAGACTAAAACTATATCCATCTTTAATTAAAAAGAATAATCCAATAATTATTCTAACTAATTCCCCAATAAGCCAAGCTAAATTAATAGCCATAGGAATATATAAATCAAAATATTTTATAAAAATGAAAATAGAAAAAATTTCAGCAAAAACAGCTGCAATACTCATATACATTATTTCCTTAGTTTTAGATAATCCTTGAAGAGTTCCAAAAATAACAGCTGCCCAAATACTAAAAAATATAACAAATCCAAAATAATAACTTATATCCTTTGCAATTTTTATTTCATAATAACTTAAACTAAGAAATCTAAAAATAAAATCCAATAAAAGAAAATTAAAAATAAAAAAAATAATCAAACCCCAAAAAAAACCAAAAACAAAAGAAATAGAAAAAGTATAATTTATTTCTTGATAATTTTTATCCCCTAATAATCTGGAAATAACACTAACTAAACCATTAGCAAAAGAAGTAGATATTCCATATAAAACCCAAATAACATATATACTACTACCTAACGCCGCAATTAATTTAACATCATTTTTTAAATAAGAAATAATAAAAAGCATAAAAGTAAAAGATGTAGCTTCAAAAAAAATAGAAACCATAAACGGAAACGAAATAACTAAAATCTCATAAAAAATCTTATCCTTTACTAATTTATTAAATATAGTATTAAAAAAATTTTTTAAATAATTTCTCATAGTAATTTTAAAATTATTTTTTATCAAATATATAAACCTTTATACAATTTTATATACTTTATAATATAACATATATTCAAGTTCATACTACCCTACTCTTAAATATATTTAAAAGCTAACTATTAACTTATTTCTTAGCCCTATAAAAATCTTATATTTTATAAACAACTTATTAAATCAAAATTAATTATTAAGATAAAAATTAATCAAATAATTTCTAATCTTTTTAATAAATTTTTTATATTATTTAAAATATGCATTAAAAATTGTTAAAAGCTTGCTTTTTAAAATTAATTATTTATGTTTTTTTATTTTTACTTTAAATTTGTAAGTTTAATTTATTAATATAAGTTTATTTTATAATTACATG
>JBMFOW010000149.1:0-3330 GCA_049969455.1 bacterium
GTAGGATAGGTAGGAGTAGAGGTAGCGTGAACCTACCCGTGGTGATATTAACATATAACTCGTGAATACATCACTCGTTATAAGGGACACAATAGGGTGTCTAAACTCACCCGAAGCCTCGTATCTGTGATACGAGGTGGTTCACTTAGAGCTTATGGATTTTGTGGTAAGTAAAATTAAAGAAGGGTATAATGGTTAATAATTTATTTATTGATAATTTATTTACAAGGTATTCAAGATTAAATGAGAGTCAATTACAGGCTGTTAAGCAGGTATATGGTCCCGTTTTGGTTTTAGCTGGACCTGGTAGCGGTAAAACTACTGTTATTTCTTATAGGATTCATAATTTAGTTAAGAATTATAAGATAAAGCCTGATAGTATATTGCTCTTAACTTTTACTAATAAAGCTGCTCAGGAAATGACTAAAAGAATTAAATCTTTATTTAATATAGATCTTTCTTATGCAGGTACTTTTCATAGTATTATTCTTAAAATTTTAAAAAAATATATTTCTAAAAAAATTCCTATTGAATCAACACAATTTTATTTTATTAATGAAAAATTTAATTTAATAGATGAGGAAGACAAGTTAGAAATATTAAAAACCATAATGAAATTATATAAATTTGATAAAAAACTGAAGATAAATATTTTGGATTTAGCTAATTATATATCTGGAGTAAAAAATAAGAAATTAGATTTGAAGGGAATTTATCAAGATATATTTTTTATTTATAATGATATTTTAAGGAAGCAGTATATGATAGATTTTGATGATTTATTGATTTTAGGTATTGAACTTTTTAATAATCCAAAAATAAGGAAGGACCTTGGAAATAGGTTTAAATTTTTGATGGTAGATGAGTTTCAGGATATCAATTATTTGCAGTTTGAGTTTTTAAGGAGATTTAATATAGATAATATTTTTGTTGTTGGAGATGATGATCAAAATATTTATTCTTTTAGGAATTCTGATGTTAGGTTTATTTTAGAATTCTCTAATTATTATAAAAATCCAGTTATTATTAAATTAAAATATAACTATAGAAGTTATCAGGATATTATTGATTTTGGTTCTAAAGTTATTGATTATGTTTCTTATAGGTATAAGAAAGATTTGATAGCTTTTAAAGGAAATAATCCTGATTCAGTTAATGTTAATTTTTTTAATAATGAATTACAGGAGGATAATTTTATTATAAATAAGTTAAAGGAAATTTATAGTGTTAAAGAGAATTTAAAGAAAAGCGTGGTTATATTGTGTAGAACTAATGAAATAGTTAAGTATATTGAGAAATTATGTATTTCTAATTCTATACCTGTTAAAGTTATTGGAAGTTATAATTTTTTTAATAGAAAAGAAGTTAAAGATATTATTTCTTTACTTAGAATAATTATTAATTTTAATGATGATTTATCTATTATAAGGATTTTTAAAAATTTTTTTAACTATAAAAAGATTGATAAAATTTATATTGAATCATTTGAATTAGGTAAAAATTTGTATGATTATATTAATATGAATTATACTAAATTAGACCAAAAGGTAATTGATATTTTCGCATTTATTGAGCAAGAAATGCCTAAAGTATTTGATTATTTTAAATTAAGTGAATGGATTCTTGATTTTGTTTTTAATATAAAAAATTATTTTAATATTGATTATTTTTTGAAAAATAGTAATGAGTATTTTAATTTGTTTTTGAAATTTATAGATTCTTTTCAAAATAAGAAGGGGAATAAGGAATTTTTTGAAAATATAAAAGAAGAAAATATAAAAGAAGATAGAATTAATTTTATAGATGAGTTAGTTAATTATGTATCATTAATAAAATCTAATGATATAGAAATAGAGGAATTAGATAATATAAAGAAAGTAGTAGTTATGACTATGCATAGTTCAAAAGGCTTAGAATTTGATTATGTTTTTATTCCAAAAGTTAGGGAAGGTATAATACCGCATTATAAATCTGATGAAATTGATGAGGAATGTAGATTATTTTATGTAGCTATTACTAGAGCTAAGGAAAAATTATTTATAACTACTTCTAATCCTGTTTCTCGTTTTATTTTAAATTATTTGAAAAATAACTATGCAAAGTAATTATACTGAGTTTAAAGGATATAAGATTATTAATAAACTAAATATTTTAGATTTATTTTCTAATTATTATTTAGTTACTAAAGATTCAAAGTATTATATACTTAGAGTTTTTAATGAAGATTTAGATATAACTGATGAAATAATAGAAAAAATTAAAGAAATAACTAATGATTTGAAAGAACATTTATGTGTTATTTATGAATTTGGTTATGAAGATAAAAATTATTATCAAATATTGGAATATCCTTCTTATAGTAGTTTAACTAATTATATAAGAGAAAAATTATTTATTAATTCAAGGGTTAATGAAGATATTTTAAAGCAGATATTGAAGGAGTTATCAAGTGCTTTGAATGAGTTAAATTCTAATGGTATTGGAATTTTGTTGTTTAATTCTGATAGTATTTTTATTAGAAATATCTCTAAATTAGATTTAGTATTTGTTAGTTTTAATTTACCTCCGTTGATAAATGAAGATATATTTTTTTCTAAATTGATTAGTAATTATAAATCTCTATTAGCTCCTGAAAATTTAGATAATGTTTTTTCTTTTGAATCAGATTATTATCATTTAGGAAAATTAATTTATAAAATATTTAAAAATAAAGAATTTAATATTACTGATTATGAAGAAATTAAGTATGATGCTAGTATTCCAATTGATTATAAAGTTTTACTTTTGGGTTTATTGGCTAAGGATTATAAAAAAAGGTTTTCTTTTGATGAGTTATCCTTGTTTTTTGATAATAATATTAGTTTGCTTATAGATAGGGTATCTTATATTACTAGTATTGATTATCCTTATGTAAAAAATATCCCTTTTGTTAATAAGTTTTTTAATGATGATAAAGAATTATATTTAGAATTTATTAAAAGTAATGAAAATTTTGATTTAGCTTTTAAATTCTTTTTTAATTATCTTATTAATAAATTAAATTTAAAAGATTATAAAATTTTTGAAGAAATTAAAAATGAATTACAAAATGAATTATTAGATGAATCAAGAGATATTGATAAAATAATTTTTTCTTTATTTATTTCTGTTAAGCTTAAAAATTTTTATTTATATAATTTTTTATTTTTTATTATTTAATTTTAATTGTATTTTTATCGACCTTTATTAATTTTGCTAGATTTTAATTAAAAACTCAAAAGAGTTTGTTAAAATTAAATTTGTTCTTTCTATTAATGTAATGGTAAGGGTTTCTTTACTTGTTTTATCAAC
>JBMFOW010000150.1:0-3284 GCA_049969455.1 bacterium
CCGAACTAGAAAAGAGTTCGGTTCTGGGTGTCATAAACCGAATTTATTCTGGTTTATGACAAAATCCATTATGCTCTGCCCGGGTGGCGGAATTGGCAGACGCGTTGGACTTAGGATCCAATGGGGTAACACCCGTGCGGGTTCAACTCCCGCCTCCCCCATAACTTCACTACCTGATTCATTATATAATTCATTATATTAATCTATATTAAATAAAAAAAGTTTAATTTAAAAAAATTTTTTTTACAAAAAGAATCCTTTAACAATAAAATGAGATGATTTTTATGGAATTAGAATAACAAGATACTATTTAAAAGAATATATTACCTAAAAAATATCTCAAATAGTATCAAATGGAATAAATAAACTCCAAGAAGAATTATATTTCGATTTATCCAAATACTTACCATTTATCTCCTAATTTCTAATCAGAAGATGAAATGACAAATAGGGATAGAACAAGTGGAGAAAGCTGCTATAAAAAAACTATCACTGGATTGGTGGAAAGTAATGCCTGTAGATTAAAAAAACACGATCAAGCAGGAAGCTACTGATTTTTAACCAGGAGATGATATCACTAAATATGGTATAGCTTTTCCCTCTGAAATACTAAGATATATTACCTTAAGGTTTTGGGGATGGTATTAGTGGTATTTTATACATTATTTACAAATATCTTATTTTCCAAGAAATTGAAAATCATCATTTTAATGATATTTTCTTTGTTTAAAATATCTTTTCTAAAGACTACTTTATGTCCGAGTTATATAAAATATAACAAAGTATTACTAGTTATATTTTAATTTTTAAGTTTTTTAAGAGAGGTAAAAAAATAAAAATGAAGAAAAAAAATAAGGATCAAAGATATTTTATATAAAAATCAATAAAAAATATGGAATCTAAAGAAATTTTTTCTAAGGAAAATTTAAATGAAAAATTCTATTCAGATAGTTTTGATTTTTATAAAAATGTAAAATTAAAAGCAAGATATTTAGATGTAAAGCCTATTGTTTTTAATAATCAAAATCTTTTTTTGATAAGTGATCCTTATAAAATATCCCCTGATATTATAGTTAATCCCATTGTAGTTTTGGTTTTATCATTATTAGATGGTAGTAATTATATTAATGATATTAAATCAGAGATATTTAAAAATACTGGTATAATGCTTTATGATTCTGAACTTTATGAATTAATAAAATTTTTTGATGATAATTTGTTTTTATTAAATGACAAATTCTATAATGTATATAATAAAGAAATAGAAGATTTAAAGAGTAGGGGGGTTTTAAAAGGAAATTTAATGGGAATAAGTTATCCAGAAGATCCTGATAAAGCTGAAGAATTCTTGTTTAGTATTAATATTAATGATTCAATTAATGAATTAAATTTTGATAATATTTTTAGTAATGATATAATAGCGTTAATTGTTCCTCATATGGACTTAAGAGTTGCAAGAGATACTTACTTTAAAGCTTATAAAATATTATTAGATAATATAATACAAAATAATAGAGTAATAGAAAATGTTTTTATTTTAGGAGTTAGTCATTATTACCATAAAAATCCTATTTCTGTATTTCCATTAGATTTTGAAACTCCTTTTGGAATTCTTAAAATTAATAAAGAGTTAATAAAAAAAATAAGTTTAAATTTAAAGGATACTCTTAAAGATAGTTATTTTGATTTATTTGAAGATATTTTAATTTATAAGTCAGAGCATTCTATAGAAGCTCAGGTACCTTATATAAAATTATTAGAAAAAAAATTAGCTGATAAAAATAATAACTTAATTATTAAGGTTATTCCTATGATAATATCTTATGGAAATATTGATTTATTTAGCAAAATTATTGACTCATTTATAAATGAAATTGATGTTTCTAAAACTATTTTTATAAGTAGTATAGATCTAAGTCATGTTGGTAAAAAATTTGGAGATAAAATGTCTTTTGATCCTAAATATTATGATCAAAAATATTTAGATTTATTATTATCTTTAAAAACTGAAGATTTATTTTATTTTGATAATGTATCTAAAATAGATGGTATTTTTACTAATACTTTTTTAACTTTATTATTAAATAGAATATCTGAAATAAATAATATTAAAATTAATGCTAAAGTAATTGATTATAAAAAATATGAAGAAAAATTAATGGATTCTATAGTTAGCTACGCTTCTGTTATCTATTTTAAACAATAAAACAATAAAAAAATAAAATAATAAATCATGATAGTAGATATATTAGATAAAAATGAAATAAATTTGATTTATTATAAAGCAGGGATTTTAAGAGAAGAAAAATTTGACGATATTACTAAAATAAATATTGATTTATTTAAAAAATCTAAAGAATTAATTGTGTTAATACCTGATAGTTTTTTAATAACTAAAGCTTTAACTATCCCTACTGAATTAAAATCTTATAAAGCTATTAAATCTAATTTATATAAGAATTTACCTGTTAGCCCTAATTTAACTTATAACAGCATAAATTTAGTTGGATCTAAATTATACTTTATTGGTATAAAAAAAGAAAATATAGATAATTTTTTAAAATATTTTTATAAATTAAAAATAAATAAGATACATATTTTACCTAATAGTTTTGCTATAAAAGAAGTTTATAACTTTGATAAACCTAATTATATTATTTTAAATTTAACTTCGCATTATTTATCTATTTCTTCTTTTGAAAAGGGAGGCTATTTCTTTTTTAGTATATTACCTTACAATATTGATAGTTTTAAAATAGATCCTAATGATTTACAAGCTAATAAAATAGTTAATGAAATATATAGAATTGTTTCTTCTTTTCAAGCTCAAACTAAAATAAACATAGAAGGTATTTATTTATTTGCTAATACTGAATATAAAGAATTAGTTTTGCTAGATTTATTAAAAAGAAGTTTAGGGAATTTATCTTTCGTTTTAAAACAAGATAATTATTATCCTTTGTATGAAAAAATTTTATCTCATAAAAAATTTTCTATTAATTTGGATAGAGATGAATTAGAAGAAAAAGTTAATTTACAAGAAAATCAAGAAATTTTTAATAAATTTTTATTAGTTTATCTTTTTTTATTAATTTTTGTTTCATTGATTACTTATTTAGGAATTAATAAAAAATATAATACTGAAAAAAATATATTATTAAATTTAGAAAATACTTATAATTCATTAAAAATATCTAATTTATCAAGTAATATCCAAAATGATAAATATATTGATAAAGTTTTTTTAATAGTTTATAGAATAAATCAAATCAATAAAAATGTTT
>JBMFOW010000151.1:0-3246 GCA_049969455.1 bacterium
AAAATTATTAGTACAATTAATTTATTAGTGTTACTAGTTTTATCATTTAAAGATGGATTTATTTTTTAAAGGTTTGTCTTTTGGAATTTAAAATAATTATAATAAAAGGTTTATTTTTTGTTAAAGTATTTTTTTTAAGTTAATTCATGGAAGTAGGTTATAAATTGATTAATGCTTTAAAAATTAATAATTTTAAGAGTTTATTTAAATATGTAATTTTATTTATTTTTTTTGTTTTATCGGTTTTAATATTGTATTTTTTATATATAAAAACTTCGTTTAAAATTTATCAGATTAAGGACTTGTATGTATTAAATTATAAAGAGCTTATTTTTGCTAATTTTATTACTTTAATTGCTTTTATTATTAAAGCTTATAGATGGAAATTAATTGTTGATAGTTTAACCAATAAAAATATAGAATTTCTAAAATTTTTGTATTTAAGTTCAGTTGGAGCTTTACTTAATTCTGTTGGATTATCTATAGTTATTAGTGATGGAATTAAAAGTACTATATTATCTTTTGATAATTTAAAAGATGATGATAAAATTAATAAGATAAAAGGGATTTTAAGTTCTTATGGTGATAGAATTTTAGGAATAATTGCTGCTAGTTTTTTATTATTAATTTTATCTACTATTAATTTTAATTTTATCTTTATTATTTTAGGGGTAATTGGATTATCTTTTAGTTTTTTAGCTATTAGGTATCTTGATATTAAAGTTTTTATTTTAAGTTTAGTTATTTCTTTTATTTCTCATATATTAGATGCTTTTTCTATGTATTTTAT
The DNA here is from genome assembly GCA_049969455.1 of bacterium. Classification (GTDB taxonomy): domain Bacteria; phylum DRYD01; class DRYD01; order DRYD01; family DRYD01; genus CAKZQG01. Next base: position 791 of record JBMFOW010000151.1, read on the forward strand.
TTTTGTTTTTGTTTTAAAACAAAGTGTTAGCTTTTATATTTGGTTATTAGCTCATTTAGTTGGTAGTATTTTTAGTGTGTTTTCTATATTTGGGGGATTAGGTACTAGAACTATTGGATTATCTTATATCATTAATAACATTAAAAATAATTTTTACATAGATATCTTTTATTATTTATTCCAAGTTTTTAATGCATTTGTTTCTTTGATTTTATTTTTATTTATTTTGTTAATAAAGAAATTAATTTTAAAAATTTCTGAAATTAAAAATTAAAAAACAAGATTAAAAAACAAGATTTTATTTTAACAATGCATAATAATTATGTAATTTTTGTAATGTATGATGGATATAATTATAAAGGATTTCAAATACAACAGGATTTTGACACTATTCAAAAAAGAATTTACCAAGCTTTAAATAATGTTTTTAATTATTTTAATTTAAATATAAAAATATTGACAATGAGTTATACTGGTAGAACAGATGCTAAAGTTGGGGCTATTAAACAGGTCGTTAATTTTAAAACTGATAATCCTATAAGAATTCATTCTGAGTTATTTTTAGATAAATTAAATTATTTTTTACCTGAAGATATTAGAGCTTATAAATTTAGTCATGTTGATAGTAGCTTTAATTCTAGGTATAGAGTGGATTATAAAATTTATATCTATAAAGCCATTTCTATTAATAATTATTTTATTAACAAAAATTATAATTTTCTGAATATTTTGGAAAATGAAGAATATTTTAAAAATGAAAGAGATTATATAAAACAAAACTATGGGTTTTATAATTTTATATTTTTACCAGATTTTGATTATTCTAAAAAACAAAAAATAAATGATTTATTACCTTTCTTTAATACTGAAGCTAAATTTGATAGCTTTTATAAACCTGATAAAATATCTAAAAATACATTGATAAAATTAGAAACCTTTATTGATTTTTATAGTTTTGATAATATTCAGATAATGCTTTTTGAATTTAAAAGCAAATATTTTTTAAGAAATATGATAAGAAAAATAATAGGTACAATTTTAGCATATATTTATAATGAAATTTCAATTGAATATATTAGGGATATGTTTGATAATCCTGATCCTTCTAAAGGTAAATATATTGCTTCCCCTTGTGGGTTGATTCTATTTAATTCTTTTTATTCTAATATTCATTAATCTTTTTTACTTGTTTATTTAGTTTTAATTTTTTTTACAAAAAGTTAATATTTTTTTAATTTTTTTATTTAAATTTTATTATTGGGAGGGTAATTTTAACAATGTTATTAAATGAAATTTTTTCATTAAGGAAAAACTTGAATAAAGGGTTCAATTTGGTTGAGATGTTAGCTGCTTTTACAGTATTTACTTTATGTATTTTAGCTATTTTGAATGTAATTTATCAAGCTATGAATCTTGAATCTAATTCTAAAAACATAGATATTGCTTTGCAAAATATTAGAATAATTGATAATTATTTAAAACACTCTAATTGTATTTCTTTTCATGATACAGGTAATCCTATTCGGATAAATGATCAAAATTTAATTAATGGTAATTTTGTGGAATTGTATGCACCTCCGTTAAAAAAACTTAAATTTAATAAGCCTCAATTGTTTAAAAGAAATATAACTGTTCATGCTTTAGGTAATGACGGTTTTTCTAATAGAGTAGCTGTTTTTACTATAACTTTAAGGTGGAAGGAAAAAGGAGTTTATAGAAAAGTTTCTATTAAAACTACTATTAGTAGAGATAGAAGGTGAAAGAGATGGGTATTATCAAAAGATTAAAAAAACTAGATAAAAAAGCAGCTACTTTACCTGAGGTTTTAGTTTATGCATCTTTATTTCTTATGTTTGCTTTATCTTTATTATATATCTCTATTTCTGTTAATAAAGTTTATAGAATTTTAGTAACTAAAAATCAAAGTTATATATTTTTAAATAAATGTACTAATATTTTAACTGCTCATTTAGTTTCTAATCCTCCGTTAGATGATTCTACTCCACCTTATACTTTAGATATGTCTAACAATTTTAGATTATCTGTAAAACCTGCTTGTAGTTCTAAGTTAATATTATATGATATTGATTCTGAACAAACTACTTTAGAACCTTATCAGTTAAGATATAAAAAGAAATACATATATTTAAGTACAACTACTTTTAATAATCCTCCTTGGAATGATGGTACAATTATTGAAGAATATGAAGGAGAAAACGCTAAAGTTATCATAGATAAAGTAGAATCTTTATATTTTTTTTTATTAGATATAAATGGTAATTATGTAGAGGGGGATAAAGATAATCCTAATAAAAATATTAGTGGTTATTCTGTTATGGCTGTTTTATATATAAATGAACAAAGAAAAAATGATAATAAATTGTTATCTGATTATGTAGTAGTTTCTAAATAAAGAAGGGGTGGAGTGGGAGCTCTAGTGTTGTTGGGGTGGAGGG
>JBMFOW010000152.1:0-3161 GCA_049969455.1 bacterium
TCAAATTAATTCAAATAATCCAATTAAGGTTAAAATTAAAAATTATGATGATTTTATCCAAAGAATATATAGAATCTACTTTCCTCAAGATCAATAATTAGTAATTAATAACATAACATTAAAACTTTAAAAAATAAATTTTATTACTATTCATCATTAGAGGAATATTCTTTTTGTAAGGAAGACCAGACACCTAAATCTGCCATATCTTGTGGATACAGTTCTCCATTTAAGAATGCATTCATTGTAGGATTAGTTCTTAAATTAGGAGCATAAATTCCATACATAGTCATTAACGGAGAATATGGATGTACTGGAGTAGTTGCAAAATTCATCATATTATTAAACATACTAGGATTGCTTAGCAAACTATTTACCTGAACTTGATTTAAATTACTTAAATTATTTAACAATGGAGTATTACTATTTAGATTATTTAGATTATTTAGATTATTTAGATTATTTAGATTATTTAAATTATTTAAATTATTTAAATTAGGGGTTAAATTATTATTTGTTGGTATCATACCAGAAGGTACCATACCACTAACATTATTCATAATATTAGGATTAAAATTATTTGTAGTATTTATAGCAGGATTTAAATTAAAAATATTTACATTTTCAGGATTAGCATTAACAACAGAACTAGAAGTATTATTAATATTTTCAGTTTTAGACATTACTTCATTAGTTTGAATAGGGATAGTGCTAGCTGGAGTAGAATCAGGCTTTAAGATCTCTGATTCTTGTAATTTTTTTAAGAAATCTTCCTTAGATAATTCCTGATTAACATTAGATTTATTATTATCAACCTTAGCAAATACAGAATTAGAAAAATTATTTAATTTAGAATCCGTTACTTCCATTGCTATTTTATATTTCCTTTGAGCTAAATCTAATTCTTCTGTTTTTCCTTCATTCATTAACCTAACTATATCATTCACTAATTTTTTTCTTTCTTGACGCAATTGCTCTATATCAAGCTTCTCTATACTCTTTTTATAATCCTCTAATTCACCATTATTAATATAGCTAGAATTCAAATTATTAGCTTGATTAACACCTTTTTGAACTTTATTTAATAATTTATCAAACGGATCACCAAAATCATTTGAAGAATTACTAACACTATTATTTATATTATTATTGTTTATATTATTAGCACTTGGGTTAAAAATAGGAGCAGGTTGATTAATATTCATAATATTATTATTAAAATCCATAAAATACAACCCCCTTGTTACTTTAACTACACTTAAATTTTAAATAAAAAATGTTAATTTTTTGTTAACAAAAAGTAAAAAAAATATTAATTTTTTAAAAATATAAAATCCATTGTTTTTGATTAACTAAATAATTTATAAAACTTAACAAATTATAAATTATGTTATAAAAAAATTCTGAATTAAAAACTAAGTAAATAATACCTAAATAAAAAACTATTGGATAAATAAAACTAGTAAAAACATTATAAAATATACCAGAAATAGAAACGAAACCAAAATAATAAATCAATACCGGTAATAAAAAAATAGTTGCACTTATTGACATAACTAAACTATCTAATAAATAATAAATAAAAAACTTAAAAAAATTAGGTATTTTATCAATAAATTTTATATTTAATATTAAATTTTTGAAATTACTTCCTAAGATAACTATTCCTATAAAACTAATAAAACTCATTTTAAATGAAAGACTATAAATAAATTTATAATCAATAATAAAAAATATAATTAAAAGAAGAAAAAGTAATTTAATAAAAAAATAAATATTATTTTTATCATTATAATTAAATAAAATTAAATTAGTAATAATAGAAATCAAGAAAGCTCTAAGTAGTGGATAATCAAAACCAACAATTAAACAATAAAACCAAACAATTATGGTACTAAAAATTATTAAAATAATATTTTTATGCATTAAATCAGGTATTTCTTTTTTAAAAATATATAAAAAAATATAGTATATAAGGTAAAATAAATAAAATGAGAAATTAAAAACTAAAGATATATTACCTCCAGAAGCTACAAACATATGATATAATCCACTTTTAATTAACTTTTGTTTTTCATAATAACTAAAATCGTCTATCCCCCATACCATTCCTTTTATCAAATCTGAATGCTCACCAAAATCTTGATATTTTTTATATATAAATTTTCTTATATCGTTTAAAAAATTACTATTACTCTTAAATTCAATATCATAAAAATAATTAACTTTATAAAAAATATTATTTGAAAAATAAAAATTTAGTTTTTGATTATAGGTATCAATAAATTCTAAATAAGCAAAAGCAAAAAATCTTGTATTTTCAATTAAAAAATTATTATTCATAAAGTTTTTTATATTATTCCTTGATATTATAGCTTGAGTATTTAATAAATAATCGTATTTATTATCAAAAGATTTAATTACTTTTAAAAGAATATAACTAGATTTAACTTTAGAAATTTCAAATTCAAAATATCCTTCTACTAATCTATTCTTTAAAGTTTCATATAATTTATATTTATAATCTTTAAAATTATAGTAAGTAAAGTTAAATGATAAAATAACAATAACAATTAAAACCAAATAATCTGATTTCTTGATTTCATTTGTATTAAATAAAAAATTCCTAAACAAAAATAAAAAAAATACATAAAATAAAAATAATATAACCTCTAAAATAATTACTTCAATAAATTTTATCTTCTTAAATAAATTTTTAAATAAATAATCAAAAATAAAATAAGAGTTAAATAAAAATATGGCACTATAAAAAACAAAATGATTCATTACTTATAATTAATTCTTTTTAAATATTTTTGATTTATTTCTTGATTTATTTTATTAATTCATATTCAAAGTTAGCTATCTTTTTATCTTTTTTATAAAACTCTATACCAACTAAATAAATTCTATCATAATTTAGATATTTTTTATAATATTCTTTTTGTTTAATTTGTTTTAAAGCTTTTCCTTTTTCTTCTTCACTTTGTATTACTTTAAATTCTATTATAACGAAAGTTATATGAAATATATATACCATTTTTTTATTTACTATTACTATTAAATCTATTCTTCCTTTAGATGTATTATCTTCTATTATAACGAAGGCTTGTATGCCTGAGTTATATGATAATACTATATGATACCCAGTAGCATAAATT
>JBMFOW010000153.1:0-3144 GCA_049969455.1 bacterium
GGGCTAATAGTTTATATAATGCTTTATATAGAGCTAAGATTAGCGCTATTGTTAATCTGTACAATACCGGATTTATCGTTTTGGATAATAGAAATTATATGATTTTTTTAGATCTTAATAGAAACAATAATTTTGATAATAATATTGATACTGTTATTCTTAATACAAGAAATATTATTAATGATTTTAATAACAGAAATAGTTTTATTCAAAGTATTAATATCTCATCTAATAATTTAGATACTACTATAATTAATTTTAATCCTAATAATGTCATTTTTAGATTTAATAGTTTAGGATTTGTTAATCTTCCTAATAATAATAATTTTAATTTTATAGATTTTAATTTAGTTAATAATAGAGTAAGATATAGGTATGTTATAAGATTAATTCCTGGTGGAGACATTAATATAAGAAAAATAATGAATTAAAAAGGAGGGATTTAAAATTTATGATTAAAAAAAGAATTAATAAAGCATTTTCTTTAGTAGAATTGTTAATATATGCTGCTTTATTATCTTTAGTTATTTTATTTTTAATACAGATTATAATTTATTATCAAAAATCATCTAAAACCATAGATCAAATATCTGTTTTTCAAATGAAAATAAACTCTACTATTACTGTTTTGGATTATGATTTTACTAATGCTGGATATACTGCACTTCAAGATGGTGTAGTATTAAGTAGCTTTTATTATGTAGATCAAAATGGACAAGTAGTTAATAATAATGTTGCATCTGATGTAAGAAGAATAAGATTGACTAACAATGGATTTAGAGATTCTATAGAATTTTATTACTTTGATATTCAAGAGAATAGCTTAGCTTATATAAGTTCAGCAACTGCATTAGGTGGAGGTAATGCTGCAGAAATAGATGTTGATAATAGTATTAATATGTATGATCCTGCTTTTAAAGCTATGTGGCCTGATCCAAATGTTGGTGGTGGGAATCCTAATAATAATGGGATACAGCCTTATTATGTTATAGCTTATGCTCCAGATTCAAATGGTAACTGGATAGGAGTTTTATTTTATATTACTAATGTTCAATATCCTGCTAATCATATGCAGCATAGACCCTTGACATTTTATGGTGGCACCTTAAATAAAGATATTATTAATCAATTACCTTCTAATAATATTAGAATTATGAAACCCAAAGAAATTTATAAGCTTAGATATTTTGTAGATAATAATGATAATTTAATAAGACAAGTGTATAATTTTAGAACTGATAATCCTATTACTTCTACTGTTTTGATTTCTAATGTAGAAAGTTTTAATATAGAAGTTGCTTTGGATAGAGATAATGATAATCAAGTGGATTTGGTTAATGGATTACCTGATTGGCAAAATTCCATTCCTGGTGGTTTTGAAGATAGAGTAGCTATGTTAAGGTATACTATTGTTTTAAGATCTAATATTAGAAATTTAATTGGCCTAAATAGAAATCCTTTAACAAATGCTGGTAATGACGGTTTTAAGAGATATATGCTTTATAGAGTAGTTACTTTAAAAAATATAGTTAATCCATCTTTATAATTAATTTATTTTTATTAATATTTTTATGGAGGAGTATATTGTATGAAGAATCTTAACAATAAAATAAAATTCTTAAATAAAATTAATAAAAACAATAATAATCGTGGAATAGCAATGATAATTTTTTTGTTTATTATTTTGATACTATTTGTTTTGTTTGGAGCTATTACTTATAGGGTTTTTGTTTCTAATGCTATATCAAGGAATGTTTATGTTTTGACTCAAGCAGAATTTGTAGCTAACGCTGCTGTTAGACATGCTTTAACTATAGTAGCCAATGTCGGTATAGGAAATTTTGGTAATGTCCAACCTCCTAATGATGATAATGCTAACTTACCTACTTCTATACCTAATAGAACTTATGATCTTGGGGTTACTAATATTCCTAATAATGTTAATGATATACTGAGAATTAATGCTAATTTGTCAAATTTAAATAATAATAGGATAAATAATGATTTTTCATATAGAATTTGTGTATGGAAATATGATATTAATAATCCTAATACTATGAGAGTAAAAATTTTAGTTTTCTATAGAAATAGATTAGTTAAAAGTTTTATTTTTACTATTGAATCTTAATTTTTTGATTTATTTTCTTTTTCTAAGTGTTTTTGGTATTTTTTTAAAAAAGGATAATATATTATCATAGAAGTTATTAAATTAATAGTAGATAGAATAATTGCTTTGTAATCTTTAGTTGATAAATACGAGCCAATAAAGAATGGTGAAAACCAAGGAACTTCTATATATACTTTATTAACTAAATTAAATTCAAAAGCTAAATAAGAAATAATTCCTGTTATTACTGGAACTAATATAAATGGAATTATGAAATAAGGATTAAATACAATAGGTAATCCAAACAGTAAAGGCTCATTTATATTAAATAAAGATGGTATTATTGCAGTTTTACCTATACTCTTTAAATAACTATTTTTATTAAATAATAGTAGGATATTTAAGCCTAAGGTTGAGCCTGCTCCACCTATCCATATAAACCACTGAAAAAAAGGATATGCAGTTATATAAACTAAATTACTACCATTTGCAAAGCTTTCTGCATTTATTGCTAAATACTTTTGCCATAACGCTAATAATATACTATTTATTATTGATATCCCATGGATCCCAAAAAAATTCATTATATGTAAAAATAAATTAGCTAATACAACTGTTATTAAACTATCTCCAAATCTATCTAATGGCTTTAAAAAATCAATTAATACCCCCTTAAGATTAAAATTCCTAAAAATTAAAACAATAAATAATAAAGTTATAAAAAACGGTAAAATTGAATTTAAACTAATTCTAACAGATTCAGGGATTTCTTTTAATTTAAAAATATTTCCTAATAAATTATATATATAGCTAAATACATAGCAACTAAATAGACTAACTATTATACTTAAAAACATATTATCAGCTGATAATTCTTTAGTTAAAATAAATCTATTTTTCTCTATTTCTTGTATATGTATCAATATCAAAAAAGAAGCTACTGAAATTAATGAATATATAATTCTATCTTTATTATAATACAAAGCAAAGTTATATCCAATTGAAATACTTAAAAATATACTGATTACTCCCATTGT
>JBMFOW010000154.1:0-3113 GCA_049969455.1 bacterium
AATTTAAATAAAAATAAATTAAATAAAAATAAACTAAATAAATTAAATGAACTAAAAGTCAAGAATTTTTTATTTTTTTTAATATTCTTCTTATTTTTTTTAAGTGTTTTTGGATTGTTAATAAATTCTGCTGAGAATAATAAATCAAATTATAATCAAAATGAGAATAAACAAAACAAATCAATAAAAGAAATTATCAAAAAAGAAAGTACTCAAAATGAAAATATTAAAAATGAAAATAGCAAAAATAAAAATATTGAAAATGAGAATCAAAATCTAGAAAACAAAGATACAAAAAATGAAAATACTCAAAAATACATTTATCATAAAAGTGATAAACTACTTTACGATAGTAAAAATAAATATTTTGAACTATTAGGTAATGTTGAGATTTTTTATGAAGATACTAAAGTTAAATGTGATGCATTTAGGTATTATGAAGATAAAGAATTTGGAATAGCTACAGGTAATCCTACTCTATATAATCCAAAGACTTTTATAAAATCTAATTTAGTAGAATTATATTTTAAAATAAAAAAATTAGTAGCTAAAAATAATGTATATATAAAAATAAAAAATGAACAAGAAAATAATAACAAAAACGATAACAAAAGCGATATAAAATATTTTGAAATATTTACAGATACCTTAACTTATAATTGGGAAAATGAAATAGTTTATATACCTAATAAAGTTAAAATAAAATCAACTAATTTATATCTATATGCTGATACCTTAACTTACAATGTAAAAAATAATTTAATTATATTAAAAGGTAATGTTTATGGTAAGAAAGATGAACAAAAAATTTGGGCAGATAAATTAACTTATAATACAAAAACTGAAACTCTAATAATGGAAGGAAATGTTAAATCTATTATAAAATCTCAACAAAAAAAAACTAAAGACTCAGAAAATACTTTAAATCAAATAGATTTTAAATTATTAACTTCACAGGAAATATACAACAATTTAATAAAAGAAAATCAAAAAATAACATCTTTTTATATAAATAAATATCTTTATTCTCCTTATATACATATAAATTTAAATTACTATACTACATTTGATATTTATCAAAGTAATGATTTAAATTATTACATATACAATGTAGATAAAAAAAACTTTAATACTAATTTAGTATATATTATGCCATCTAATTTAGAAAAAGCAAAAAATTTAGAAAATTATTTTTATCAAATCCTAAAATCCTTTATAAATTTAAAAAACAATAATAAAATAATTTACCTTAACAAAGAAATTTACTCTAATAAAGAAATTTATTCTAATAAAGAAATTTATTCTAATAATAAAGATATAAAAAGGATTTATTTTATATTAAAACACAAAGCAGAAAAATATATATTCTTTGAAAATCTTAATCAATTATATAATAATTTAATAGCTTCTTATAATAATACTTTCTCTTTAATATATAATAATCTAAATAAAGAACAGATATATAGTAATATAAATTTTAATCCAGTTATTTCAAAAGATCTAAAATTTAATTATTATAAATCATTAATAGTATCTGAAATTTATGATAAAGATTTAATTGAAATATTAAGAAAAGTTTATAAAAAATACAATAGTGCTTATATAGATTTAGATGATATTGAAAATTACAAATATTTTTTAAAGATAACACAAAATTTTAATGAAAAACCAGATTTTATTGCATTTAATTTAGATTCTAGTTTAATATCTTACTTATTAACAAATAGTGAATTTCTTAATATATTGAATTTAAAAACTGAAAAAATAGTTTTATTCAATACAAATGAGATTTATAATTATTTAAATAATAAAAATTATTTTTATAATTTTTGTAAATATCTATTTAATTTAAGTTATATATACAATCTAAAAATAGCAGTTGATAGTGATATTTATTTAAGATATCTTTATAAAGAATTAAAACCTAATTTTGAAATTTATTTTAATAAGTAAAATACTATTTATCGTATTGAAATTTTTGCTCTAAGATGACATTAGTAATAGGGTAAGGAATGATTATATTGTATTTTTTATATTCTTGATGAATTCTTTTTATAAGATTATGAATTATTAAAAATTTATGTGAATATTCTTTAACTTTTATAATTAAATTAAATTCAATAGAAAAATCACTAAAAGAAGTATATCTAATAAAAGGTTCAAAATCATCTATTTGTTGATTTAACTCATTTAATACTTTTTTAGCAATATCAATTGTTATTCTCTCAACAAACTCTAAATCACTATCATAAGATACTCTTATTTTTAAGGTAATATCTAAATGAGGAGATGGTATATTAAAATTTCTTACAATAGTATTTGTTAAAACAGAATTAGGAATTATAATTATGTTATTAGATAATTCCCTAATGATAGTAGAATACCATTTAATATCTTCAACAAAACCTTCAAATCCATCTTTTAATTGTATATAATCCCCTACTTTTATTTGCTTATTAGCAATAATTTGTAATCCTGAAAATAAATTAGACAACGTAGATTGCAAAGCTAAACTTATTGCTAAACCCGCTATCCCCAAACTTGTTAATATAGGAGTTATTGTTATCCCCATATAATCTAATGTTACCAATAACAGTATTACCAAAAATATAATTCTTATTAAATTAATTATTATAGAAGTAGCTATATTTTTATCCATTAAAGAAGTATAATAATATATCAATCTTCCCAAAAATTTAGATAATACCACACCTAATATTAAAATAAAACTAACGACAAAAATTTTAAAAATTTTTGGATTTACAAATAAAAAAGAAAAAACATATAATAAAAATATATTTAAAGTAATAGGTAAAATCCAACCATTAAATGAATCCAATAAGTTATTTATAATTACTACCTGATACAAATCTGTTTTCTTTAATTTATTCTTTACAAAAACCAAAAATAAATAAAATACAAAAAATAATAAAACTGAAAAAATAAAATGTATAAATTTTTTATCTAATAAATTTATTTTATTTAAAATATCCATAAGATTTATATTAGTAGCATTTATTTATATTATTCTATGCTATTTAATATATTCTTCTAAAAATTAATCAAGTTAATTAAATCAATTAAAAGAAGGATTTTTATAGTTTTTTTTGAAT
>JBMFOW010000155.1:0-3104 GCA_049969455.1 bacterium
CAGCAAAAGATATTTTTAAAGAATGGAAAGAAATTGAAAATATTGTATTAAAATATAATGAAAATAAAGATTTTAAAAATTACGATGGTAAGAAAGAGAAACCATTTAGTAAAGATATATTAAAACCTTTAATAGATAAAGCAAAAGATATTTTTTATGATATAAAAAATGCTGATGTTTTTGAAAAATGGAGTGAATTTTATTCTACTAAAGATGAAAGAATAACTAAAGCAAGAGAATTGATAAATAAAATTAATTATTCTATTAAGGTTGATTTAACGCTTGCTGAGCAAATAAGGAGATCTCCTGTTTTGGAAAGTGGTATATTAGTGATTCCTGATAAGGCTTCAACAAAAAGAGAAGAATTTTTAGAAGAAATAAAGAAATCTGAAAATTATAATAAAAACTTTAAAGAGATACAGTCACCTTATGGCTATAGGATATTATTTATTAAAGAACTTATTAAATGGCCTATAGGTGCTGTTAGGGAAGTAGTAGATCAAGAAAATAGTTTGTATTCTTCTAAATATGATGAATTTTCTACTTTTCATACTCGTAAAGATGTTAATTGGATTCCTTTAAATGAACAAGAATTAAATAAAATAAAAGAAGCTAAATCTTTGATTATTTTAGGTGTTTTATTTGATATCTTTAAACCTGTACATGGAGGAAAGTTAATATTTTCTAAAGGAGAAAAAACAGTAGAATTTACTATGGATATTAATAAAGCTGCTTTTGAATTAACTAATCAACCTAATATTATAGACACTTTAAAAAATATGATACAAAATAAAAGAGAACAGCTTAAGGATAATAATTTTTTACAAGAAATATTGAATAATATTAAAAAAGGAAAAGGAAATGAAATTCCTAATTGGGATTCTAAAGAAATAAAAAATCATATATTAGAAAACTATATTTTAAAAGATAAGAAATTGAAAAAAGAATTAGTAAAAATAAAACCTATAGATGAGGATCTGAAAAATAAGTTATTTAAAAAAGCTGGAGATGAAAAACCTAAGGGTGGAGTATATGATAAAGATGGTTATTATTGTAAGGAATGTGGAGGTTTAATAGGCTATACTGAAGAAGAAGCCTTAGAAAACTTATGGAAATGTGTTAATTCCCATGAATTCTGGAATCCATTTGATTAAAATTAAAATTAAATTAATTAATATTAAAATTCTTAGCTAAGGAGGGTTAATTTTGAAATCTCTTTTATGGATTTTTCTCATTTCATTTGGTGTTTATATTTTATGGATTTTTCTTATTTCATTTGTTGTTTATATTTTTTATTCTCAATTTCCTGATGCTTTTATTCCTCATAAAAGCGGATGGATTATTATAGGAATTTCTCTTATTGTTTTTTTGGTATTTTTATTTTTACCTACCTTATTTAATGAGTTTTATTTATCAAAAGAGAAGAAAAAATTATCTGAAATAAAGGATAAATTAAAAAATATAAATTCTGACGATAGATCTATTAATTTTAATATAAATGATATATTAAAAGATGACAATTCAAAGGTGGCTGATATTATAAGATCTTTGCTAAAAATCAAGGATACGGAGAATTTAGATATAGCTTCTACCTTAGAGAAATTAATAAATAAACTTGATTTAGGTCTTAATATAAGAAGAGGGTTACCTAATGTGTTTTTACTTTTAGGTATTGCTGGAACAATAATAGGATTAGCCGAATCTATTTATAGTTTATCTTCTCAAATATCGGGCACTAAATTAATTTCTCCTGAAGATTTTTATCCTTTATTATCTGAAACTGTAAAATCTATGAAAAATGCTTTTGCATGTAGCTTATGGGGAATAATTTTTTCTCTTTCTTCTTTTACTATATTAAAAATTTATGTTAAAGATTATAATAATTTTTTAAATGATTTTAGAAATTTTATTTTGATTGATTTAGTACCTATGGTTTTTCCTAAAAATCCTGTTGTTCAAATAGAAAATATTAAGGAAGTAATAAAGGCTACTGATGAGTTAATAAAAAAATCTTCTGATTATTTACAAAAGATAAATGAAATTATGCAAAAAACAGCCCAGGATTTTGATAACTCTATTAAAAATAGTACAGAAATTATGAAAAATATGATTGATAGTCTTGTTAAAACTTCTAATGATGTAAAGGATGGTCTTTTACAAACTGCTGATTCTGTTAAAAGTACCCTTGATAACACAACTAATGATGTTAAACAATCTTTAAGTAATGCAGTTAATACATTATCTATTACTGCTAATGAATTAAATAAGGCTTTAGCTATTCTTAGGGAAACTACCCAAAATTTTAGAGATTATTATAAAGAATTGCATATTAGTTATTCAAATTTAGAAAGAATTTTTTTAGAATCCAAGGATAATCTAGAAAAAACTATTGAAAGACAGTTAAATTCAATTAAGAATTATTCAAAAGACCTTCAAGATGAAATAATAAAAGTAATTAATAAATTCTCGGATGTTTTTCAGGATATAAAGGATGTACAAAGTAAATTTAAAGAATATCAAAATGAAATCCATAGTTCTAACAAAGAAATTAGAAACTCTATTGAAATACCATTAAATGATTTAAAGGATAGTGTTAAAAACTTGTTATCAAAATACTATGAGCAATTAGAGAATTTAATTAATAGTTTTAGGAATTTCTCTCAAGAATATTCCCAAGATTTTCCTTCTAAAATTTTAGAAATTACTAATCAATTTAAAAATCTTTATGAACAGATTAATACTTTAAAAGAAAAGGTTGATGATTTTAATCAAAAAATATTTAAACTTAACCAGGAATTTCATAAAGAGATTAAAGAAGGTATAAAAGAAATAAATGAAAATATACTTAATTATAACACAGAAATATTGAATAAAATAAAGTTAAATATTGAAGATATATCTAAAAATTACTATACTAATATTAAGAATCTATTTGATAGCAATAATAGATTTAATCTTGATGAAAATGCTATAAAAAGTGCTAATAATCTTAATTCTAATAATCTTAATTTAGTGAGTTTATCTAATTTTAATTACAATGATTTAATATCCATCTTAGAAAGATTGGAAAATATTTTTAAGGATTTAAATGAAAAGTTAGATGC
>JBMFOW010000156.1:0-3102 GCA_049969455.1 bacterium
GGGTAGGTTCACGCTACCCCTACTCCTACCTATCCTACCATACACTAAGACAGCGGAGCTACTTTTTATTATTATATAGTCAACCCTGTCAAATATCAAGGACTTTTGAACTGCTCACCTTCTGCTCTCTTTATCCTCGTATCATAGATACGAGGTTTTAGAGAGTGGTTTTTAATAAATTAATTTTAGATAATGGGCAAATATTTTTTACTTTCCGATTTCATAACGAAAGAAAGATAAAATATTAATTTTTTCATTTAATTTATTAGAGAATTCTTTAACAAAATCTTTAAATCTATTTATTTTAGTATTTTCCTCAAAGAAAGATTGTTCTAATAATACACTATCTTCAAATATTTTCATAACTTTACCTTCAGCAATTTTTGAAGCTATATGCTCTGGCTTTCCTTCATTTAAAGCTTGCTGATAAGCTAATTTCTTTTGTTCTTCTATTTCAGAAACAGGAATAGAATTAATATCAACATAAACAGGTTTCATAGAAGCTATCTGAAAAACAGTCTTAGATCCAAATTCAATTTTTAAATCCTTATTTATCTCAAAATCTTTTTCAAATTCAACTAAAACAATAACTCCAATTCTTTTATTAAAATGTAAATAATCAAAAACTACTTGATTATTGGAATTAGCTTTTAAAAATCCATACCTAGTTAACTTTATGTTCTCACCTATAATAGCTATATATTCTTTAATAAATTCTTCAACTTTTTTAGAATTATATTCAAAATTAAGTAGATCTGTTAAATCCTTAAATTCATTATCAAATGCTATATTAGTTAAAGTAGTAAGTAATTCATTAAATTTTTCACTTCTAGCAACAAAATCTGTTTCACAACCTAATTCTAAAATAACAGCTTTTTGATGATTATTTTTAACAGAAATAAGTCCTTCTTTAGTAGTTCTGTCTAATTTTTTAGCAGCTTTAGCTACACCTTTAGCTAATAATATTTTCTTAGCTTTTTCTACATCACCATTAGATTCAATCAAAGCATTTTTACAATCAGCAACCCCAGCACCAGTTTCCTCTCTTAATTGTTTTATTAAATCCATTGAAACAGCCATATTTTTACCTCCTTATTTATTTATTAATAATTTCTAAAGATTTTTGCAAGATATCACTAGGAATATCAAAATTAAAGTGTGCCTTTTGGACATCATCATGTTCTTCTAAAGCTTCAGCTAATTTTAATAAAGTAGAAGCTTTTTCAACATCATCTATATAAACAGTATTTTCCGGAATATATGTTATATCAGCTGAATTATACACAATATTATTTTTATCCAATATATCTTTTACTTCTTCAAAATTATCAATAGAAGTAATAAGATCTAATTCAAATTTTTTATCTTCATTTTCATTAACTTTAATATCTTCAATATAATCTAATAAAATTTCCATTAATTTATTTTCTAATTCAGAAGGGTTATCAGTAATAAAAGAGAAAATTCCTTTTCTTTTGAATAACCAAGCAACACTACCACTTTCAGCTAAACTCCCATTAAATTTTTGAAATAATTTTCTAATTTCAGAAGCAGTTCTATTTTTATTATCAGTTATTATTTCTAATAAAACAGCAACACCATAAGGGGCGTATCCTTCATATAATAATTCATGTAATTCTTCACCTTCTAATTTTCCTTGAGCTTTAAGTAATAATCTTTCAATATTTTCTGAGGGGAATCCTGCACTTTTAGCTTTTTTTATAGCCAATCTAAGTTTTAGATTTTTCTCAGGATCAGCTCCTCCTTCTTTAGCTGCTACCATTATTTCTCTACTAAGTTTTCCAAAAAGCTTACCTCTTAATTTATCCATCCTCTCTTTTTTATGTTTTATATTATGCCATTTGGAATGACCTGCCATTAAGTTTATCACCTCTTAATATTAACTTTAAATAAAACTCCAAACACCCTTTTATTATATATTATTCTATATAAATTAAATATTAACCTTCATTTTTTTTCTAAGCTATCTTAGATAGAAGAAAAATTTTTATATTTTTTTTAAAAGGATTTTTTTATTTTTTATTTTTTATTTAATATTATTATAGAAACATATATATAATGTTAAGGGTTTTAGCCTAACTATTTAAGGAATTGAAACGAATATATTTGCCAAAAAACTTGTAAAGTATCTTCATTAAAAGAATCTACTTTTACAATTTTTATCCTTTTCTTAGTTTTAGATAATAACTTTTCAAAAACAGCATTATTATAATAAGGAGTAGTTAAAATAAAAAGAATTTTATCATCATTAATTAGCTTAACTATTTTTTGAATATCCCTTAAAGAAGCTTCAGTTTCATTATATTCATAAGAAATAATTTTCAAATTATAATCTCTTGCAAAGTAATAATACTCATTATGATAAGTTAAAATATATTTATCTTTACTGTTTTTGAATTTATTTTTAAAAAGATTATCATATAATTCTATTTTAGCTAATATTTTATCCAAATTACTTTTATAGTACTTATAATTACTTTTATCAATATTGTAAATTAAATTATAAGCATTAGAATAAATTTTTTTTAAATTTTTTAAAGAAAGCCAAACATGAGGATCATTTAAAATATAATCTCCATCATATAAATTTATTAACTTATCTTTATTAGCTTTAGTTAATAATATTTTTTCAATTTCAAGGGAATTAAAACTCAAAATATAATTAAAAGAATTTAGCTTTTTTATCAAAACTGGACTAATATCTGTAGTATGATGACCCATCCCTACTTTTAAAATTACCTCTATATTATAATACTTTATATTTTTACCCAAAATATTACTTAAAACTCCTTTAATAGGTAAAATACTAACTAAAATTTCATTTTTATTTAAAAAATTCTCAGAATCCTTAGAATACAAAATATTTAAAAATAAAATAAAAAAGACTATCAATAAAAAATAAATCTTTTTAAATATATAAAAATTATTTTTAATTATAACTAATTTTTTTTCTTTACTCATAGTTTCCCTCCTAAACTGTTTTTTAATTATTTTTTTTATTATTTTCTTAATTTAAATTTAATATTCAAAAAATTACTTATCTTTTTAATTTATCCATCCTCTCTTTTTTATGTTTTATAT
>JBMFOW010000157.1:0-3009 GCA_049969455.1 bacterium
GCGTTTTCACCCCTAAAACCCCTTCCAGTTTTATTATTTTTTTAATTTAACTTTACTGCTTAAGGGATTTCACTCGTTAAGAATCCTCCTTAAAGACTTAGCGGCTCCACAACCCTCAATACAGAGGCTTCACACCTTAACAATTAACTTAGTATCAGATAACAACAGCTACCCCCCAATACGAGAAGCTTCACAACATAACTCTTTCTTTTCTTTATTTCTTTTATTCTCTATTCTTATTTCCTTTCTCACTATCTAAAGCTAAACCTAATCTATCTTGTAGGTAACTTTAAAATTTCCTTAGCCAATATTTGCGTTCTATATATCTTTAAATTAGCTATATCATTTAGTTTATCTACTCTTGGATCTGAGTAATAAAATTCCTTTGCACTTGTATTAGAAATATCTACACCATTTACTTTAACACCTTTATATGTCTGGAAACTACCAAAAACATTTATTTTTATATCATTAGGAGCATTTATTATATTAATAGAAGAATCAGGATTATAAAAACTAATAAAACTACCAGTTATATCTATATTGCTACTATTATTTGCATCTATTGATATATTATTAGCAATAACTTTTACTAAACTATTAGAACCATTATTAATAGTATGATTAACTTCATCGTAATCAATGTATTTAAAAGGTAACCTAATAGTTATATTCTTATTTAGAGCTGTAACAATAATAAAATTATTATTAATAATAATAGTACCTTTAAGTTCAAGATTATCTAACGCTATAATGATAAACTGTTTATTAGGAGTTTTTATACTTATATATTTATCACACAAAAATAATATTTTAGCTACACATCATTGCTATAAGAAAATGCACTGTCAATTCTATTTTGATAATTATTAGCTAAAGTTTGATCATTAGTTTGCACAGAATTTCCAGTTAAGTAATCAAATACATATGTATATTCACCTTTTATAAATAAATTCTTTGAAACACCTAAGTAATATCTTTCGTTAGTAGTATTAATTATTAAATCAATATAAGTATCAAAATAAGGATAAGCAAATCCATTACCTGCAAATATTCTTAATTCAGCCGGCTTTCTTATAATCAAGTCTCCTTCATTTGTAAATACTATATTACTATCCTCATATAAAGCTACTCCAGGTTTTAATTTACCATTATCACCATAATATTTATTATATAAACTTTGGTAATAATTTCTATAATAATTAGAGATATATGAATTAAGGGTTTGATTTAGATCAGGGATATCAATATCTGTAATTAAATTATTTGTATATTTTGAAAATTCGGTTTGATTAATTGCCACACCACTTGTTTTAGTTATATTAGCATTTGGTAGAATTATTAAGTTATTAAAGATTTTATTAGCACTATCTTGTATAGAGGAAGTACCTGATGCTATTAATGTGTTATTGTAATTATTATCAGCTTTAAAAGTAGTATTACTACCTACTATTTTATTTAAACTACCTAAATCTATAGAATATTGCATTACATATTTTGCGTATAAATCACTTCCTTTAAAAATATTAACTAACAAAGTAGAAGAATCAATTGGAGATATATCGTATCTATAACCGGTATCAAGGATATTACCACTTCTTTGATTACTATTTTTATATAGTTCAACAGCAGCAATAGCATATGAATCTAAAGATAAGGATTTATTTATATTTTTAAAAAAACTAGAAGCAGTTTTAATATCTGCGGCAACATAATTAAATATAACTATACTTGCAGTAGATATAATCAGACTAAATAATATTAACCATATATATAAACTAAATGAATTATTTTTAGCTAAAAAATTCTTATTCATCTAAAAATACCTCCTTAATTTCTATAAACTTTCTATTTATTAATTAAAAAAATAAAACAAAATTCCTCATTTGTATAAAAAAAATTAACATTTTTTTTACAAATTTAATTTTTAACCCAAAAATAAAATAAAATAAAAACAAAAATATATGGAAATAACACAAAATCTAATACTATCATTAAAAAAAGAACAATTAAATTTATCTAAGAGATTGAATTTAATCCCTTTAGATAAAAATATAAAAGATTTTAAAATAATAGTAGGTATAGATTTAACTTTTACAAAAGAAGAAAATAAAGAAAGAGGAATCGTTTGTTTTGCTATATTAAAAAATAACATAAATAATATTAAAGTAGAGTATAAATATTTAAAAGACGATATAAATTTTTCATATATACCAGGTTTCCTTGCTTTTAGGGAACTCCCATTAATTGAAAAACTATTTTATATTTTAAAAGAAGAATATAAAAAAGAAATAGAAGCTAAAGAAGTGATATTTTTTATAGATGGACACGGAATAAGTCACCCAAGATCCTTAGGAATAGCTTCTCACTTTGGAGTTAAATTAAATCAAATATCTATTGGAATAGCTAAAAGAAAACTATTTGGATACTACAATCCCAATGAATTAAATCAAATAAAATTAACTAAATTATATACAAATGAAAAAAAAGAAAAACAAATAGGATATGTAATTAATACAGAATTAATAAGTAAAAGAAGAATTTTAGGAAGTAAAATTTTATTTATATCCCCTGGAAATAATATAGATTGTGAATCAAGTTTAAAAATTTTCTTAGATATGGTAAAAAATTATAATTTAGTAATAACAGAATTAGCTCATAAATATCTCTTAAATTTAAGAAAAAACAAAATTTAAAAATAATATGAATAAAAATAATACTTTTAATAAAGGAAAATTTTATGAATATATTGCTTCTAAATATTTAATTAATAAAGGTTATAAAATAATTTCAAAAAATATTTATTCAAAATTAGGAGAAATAGATATATTAGCTACTAAAGATAATAAATTAATTATAGTAGAAGTTAAAGGAGGAAAACTAAGATATCAAAATATAAATAAAAATAAAATAAATAAAATAATTAATACTTTTTTAATAAAAGAATCAAATCTAAAAATTTCTAAATTTAAAGAAATTCAAATAGATATAGTTTTTGTTGATGAAGAT
>JBMFOW010000158.1:0-2971 GCA_049969455.1 bacterium
TCCAGCTGTTGTTAATTGTTCGGAATTATTATTATTTTCCATAGTTTATTTTATATAGTTTATTTTGCGGGTAAGTATTTACTTATAAATGGTTTTTTATTGACAAGGTATTTGTAAGTTATATCAAATAGATCTTTAAATTTTATTTTATTTATTTTGTTTATGTATTCATAAGCTTCTTTATAGTTTTTAAATAGTTCAGAGGATCCTATAAGCATTCCTTGAGAAGAAGGGGATTCAAAAGTCCAAAAATTACTACTAATTGAATTTTCTTTTATGATTTCAAAGTAATTACTATTTAAATATTTATTTGGATCATTTATTATTTCATTGTATTTTTCTATTAAGCTATCTAATTTGTTTTTATCAGTAATAGCGCTAAAATATATTATACCTGGTACTTCGTTAGTAGTATAATACTCAAAAGATACTGCATCTGCTAATTTTAATTCATTTTTTAAAACTCTATTTAATATGCTATAATTAGAGCCTCCTAGCATTGAGCATATTATACTTAAATAATATATTTCTTCTATTTCTTTGTACATTTCTAATCCTGTTGGGCAATAATATGAAATTAATAAATAAACTTTATTAACATTTCCTTTTATCTCTAATTCATTTTCTTTTATATCGTCTATTTTATATTTAATTTTATCTAAGATTTTTCTATTATTTTTTATTTCTTTGTTTTCTAATGATTTTTTTATTAATTCTTTTATATCATTTAATTCTTTATTACTAACAATAACAAAAAATGAGTTATTAGGATTTTGATAATATTTGAAGAATTCTATTATATTATTATTTGTTATTTTTTCTAAAGTTTCTTTGTATCCTATTATGGGGTGTTTTATGGGACTTAAAGGATAAAATTTTTTCATGGTTTCTTCAAATAGTACAACCATTGGTTCATCATCTCTCATATTTATTTCATGAAAGATTATATTTTTTTCAGAATTTACATCTTCTTCTCGAAAAAGTGGATTTAATACCATATCTGTTAAGATATCTATTCCTTTATCTAAATTATAAGTAGGTAGTTTTATATAATAAACTGTTTGATCATAAGAAGTGTAAGCATTAGTATATCCTCCTATTGAGTTGATATATTTAGGAATATCTGTTGGGTAATTCTTAGAGCCTCTGAAAACTGAGTGTTCTATTAAGTGTGCTATTCCTTTTTCTTCTTCTTTTTCATATAATGAACCTACTTTTGTAAAAAATCCTATAAATGATGAAGGATAATCCACTTTTTTGTATATAAACTTAAAATCAAAATCATTTATTGGATATGTTAAAGAGTACTGTAGATCTATGAATTGTTTTATTATATCTTGTTTTTTGGTTTTTTGGATTTTATTATTTTTTATTTTCATTTAATATCCCTCCGTATTGAGTAATTTAAGTAATTTAAATTATAAATTATCCAAAGTAATGCGCTTCTTGATGGTTTATTTATTTTTATTTCTTCTTTTAAAGGTTTTTCTTTTTTATATTTTAGATTATTTATTTTTAGGAATTTTTTTATTATTTTTCCTTCTAAAGAATGATAACTTATTATAAAACATACAAAATTATTTTTTATTTTTAAAAGATTTTCTAAAAAAATTTCTAAATCTTCTAATTCATTGTTAATTTTTATTCTAAGTGCTAAATATATTTTTTGTAAGTAATCTTTTAAAAATTTAGCACTAAATATTTTTGAAACAATTTTATTTAGATCTTGAGTTGTTTGTATTTCTTGTTTTTCTCTGTATTTTATTATTGAATTTGCTAATTTTTCTGAATCTTTGTAATTTAATACTAAATTAAATATATTTATTAATTCTTGTTTGTTGTATTTATTTATTATATCTTTAGCTTTTAATTCCTGGGATTTATTGTATCTCATGTCAAGTAAAGTGTTATTATTAAAGCTAAAACCTTCTTCATTTTTTATTTGATACATTGATATCCCTAAATCTGCTAGTATTATTAAATTATCTTCTGTATTTATTAATTTCCTGTGGTAATCTATAAAATTTTTAAAATTATCATTTATAAATATAAATTCGCTATTTTTTATATTTTTTATATTTTCTATTTTTATTTCTTGAGTATTTATAACGTTATTATTAATAATTTCAAAGTTATTATTAATAATTTCTTCTTGTTTTAAGAAATCTATAGTTAAATTTATTGTTGTTATATCCTTATCTATTAGAATGTTTTTTTTTATGTATTTATTAAAGCTTTTATATAAGTATAAAAAATGGTTTCCTAAACCTAGAGTACAATCTATATATATAAATTCATCTATTATTTTACTTTCTATTAAGTTTTGTATGTTATTTATTATGTTAGATATCATTACTGGATAATGATAGTTAATTTTTGGTATATTTATAATTTCTTTTAATTTTGTGCTAATTATTGAGTTTTTTTGAGTTATTGTTTTTTTCATATATTTATATTTTATTTGATTTTAGGAGTTTATTGAAGTGGGGAAGGTGGGATTTGAACCCACACGGGATTTTTATA
The DNA here is from genome assembly GCA_049969455.1 of bacterium. Taxonomy (GTDB): domain Bacteria; phylum DRYD01; class DRYD01; order DRYD01; family DRYD01; genus CAKZQG01. The sequence continues at coordinate 2,524 of JBMFOW010000158.1, forward strand.
TCCCATTGGATCCTGAGTCCAACGCGTCTACCATGTTCCGCCACTTCCCCTTATTTATCTATTACTTCTAATTCTTTTTTCTCTTATTTTTTCTATTTTCCTTTAATTTAAGCTTATATTCTTTATTAAAAAAAAATGATAGGTAGGGTGAATTTTTAAAAACAAAATGAAAATAAAAAAATAATTAAGCTAAAACAAATAAAATTTGAAAAAAGAAATTATTTTATTTTATAAAGAGGTTAAGTAAGATTAAGAAAAATAAACAAAATCAAAAAGCATTTAATTGAAACTGTAATTATTAATAAAAAAATATAAAAAATTATTTAATAAGGAGGTGTAAGATGGAGAACTTAAGCGAAATTTTTAAGCAAAAACCTGAAGAGTTTCTCCAAAAATGCGAAGAACTCGCAAAATTAGTTAAGGAAAAGAAAATTATTTGGCAAAAAAG
>JBMFOW010000159.1:0-2955 GCA_049969455.1 bacterium
CTATGTTATAAAGTTATTAATAAAATAATCGATAACCCCAATTATAATAATAAATATAAAAATTTAATCCCTAAATTACAAACCTTAAAAGAAGAATATATAAATATTCAAAAAGAAATATTTGAAAGTGAAAAAAATGGTACTTTTGAATCTAAAAAACAACAGATACAAAATAGAATAAATAAGTATGTATATAACTTACAAAATACTTTTGTTAATATTGATAAAAATGATATACAAACCCTCTTAGGATAATTTCTTTGATATTATTAAAAATTTGATATTATAAAAAAAATGGAGGTAAATATATTTAATGATGAAAATTAGACTTTATGTTAAAGATAAGGATAATAATATAGTTTATTATGAAGATTTTTTTATTAAAGACAGATCTGAAATAAATGAAGTTTCTGCTAAAGTATCTGATAAAATGGTAGAATTAGAAAAAAAATATCCTTATCCAGATTATGAAGTAGAACAAAGTGTTAGCTTTGAATTACCTAACTCAGATAAATAATTACAAAATACTTACCCGAAAGCTCCTGATTTTTAACCAGACAGGTTTGTCACTGTTTAACAGCTATTCCACAAGGAGTAGCGTATAGTGCTGGAACGCTTTCTGCTATCATTGAATTTTTTACTAAATCAACTACACACACAGTTTTAGAACCTTTACAAGAAACATATAGTTTATCTCCATAAGGACTAATTCCCATATAACTTGGACCATCTTTAACTTGTATATTAAATAATATTTTGCTTGCTAATACATCAATAACACTTATATAATTTGATCCTTCATTTGATACATAAACATATTTTAAAGAAGGATGTACTACAATTTTAGAAGGTTTATATCCTGTTTTGAATCTACCTACTTCTATATTATTTTTTGCATCAATTAAAGAAACAGTATTATCATTATAATTAGCTACATAAATTCTTCTACCATCAGGAGTAGCAACACCTATTGGCATAGCTCCTACTTTTATATAATTTTCTACTTCTAATGTTCTTGCATTTAAAGTTAATAAATAACCAACATTGGAATCTCCAAAAGTAGCAAACAGTTTTGATTGATCATAAGATAAAGCTAATCCTTGGACTTGAAGGATACCTGTAGAAGAAAAAGCAATTTTGGATAATTTAGGATTTTTGGTTAATATAATTGCATTAACAGGGAAATCTCTATTAGCATCTATAATAGTTATCTTTGGCTCAGGGCCCATTAATGATACATATACAAAATTATTACCTACAACTATATCTGATGGTATATGTTCTGTAGATAAAGAGAATTTATTTATAACTTTGTTATTATTAGTAGGTGAAATTACATAAAAATTAGCTTTAAAATCTAAACCATATAATTTAGAATAGTTTTTATTAAATGCTAATAAATGTACTCTTGAGCCGATATTAACGTTAGCTTTAATTTTGCCATCAGTTTGAGTACTCATAATAGCTAATCCGTTAATAGCGTTTCCCATGAAAATACCATCTTGTCCATACATTGTAAAGTATTTTCTATCAGCATATTCTAATGGATTAGCTCCATATTGTATAGCTGCTAAGTCCTGCATATCTTCAGGACCAGCACTTGGAGGTATCCCTCCTGGAGTATCATAATCTGATGGAATTGCTATATAAACTTTATCAGAATTTGGATCATAATTTAATCCTACTGTAGTTGAATCTAAATCTTTTCTTTTTTCAGGGTTTAAAACTATATTAACTATTTTAATATCTCCCGGGTTTATCTCTATTTCTATTATTTGAGTTTTAAATTGGGGTTTAGATATAGTTAATTTATATTTACCTGGAGCTAAATTAATAAATTCAAAAGATGCAGAAGAATTTGTAAGGGTTTGTTGAGGTAGTCCAGGAGTAGGTGGTATTGGTTCTAAATAAACACTAACCCCTAAACCTGGAGTAGTACCGCTTCCAATACCTGGAGATATAGAGTAATCTAACATAACTGTACCTCTTATTTGACCCAATGAATTCGCTAAAACTTTTACACTTAAAATACCAACAAAATTCAACAAATTAAAATTAGTTAGATTAACATAAAAAAAGAATAATAATACAATAAAAATATATTTTAAGAGATTATTTTTTAAATTAGTCTTCATTAATTAATCACCTTCTTCTTTATCTATTCTACTCTTTATATACTTATTAACTCTCTATTTATATATTATACATTTTTTTTAAAAAAACCTTATTTTAACTATTAATATAATTAATTGGTTTAAATTAATTTTACTTTTAGTAAAATCTAAACTAAATCTTAAATAATTATTATCTAATAATATTTATTTTGCTTATTTTTTATATTATATAGATTAAATTAAATATTATTTAGGATTTTATTTTTTAGCTTAACTATTATTATTTAATTTATCGTTGTTATTATACTTGAATATTACGATATAAATGTTGCTGATTTTATTTTATTACCTATTATGTAAGCTATTCTTAGGTTATCCACTAATTGTTCTTTTTTTTGGTTATCTTTGTTTAGGGATATGATAATGTAGATTAAAATAGATAATATTACTCCTACTACTGCCATTGATATCAATAATTCTACTATAGTTAATCCTTTATTAATCAAAAATTTTTTTTCATTTAATATATTCCTTACCTTATACTTCTTAATCACTTTAATTACCTTAATTAATAATTACTTTAATTTATATTATTTTAATTTATTTAGATTTACTTTTATTATTTATACATCAATTATTTATATATCAATTATTCATATATTGCCATTTTTACTACTTTTAATCTTGGATAACCCACCACTATTATATTTGATAAAAAATTCCGATCCTTATATAAATAACAGGAGAAATTAGTGAAGTATTCTAATTTATATGTAACTACTAAGCTAAATGGGATTTCTAATTTTCTTGCTTTTTTAATACCTCTTTCTGGGATCTCTAT
>JBMFOW010000160.1:0-2922 GCA_049969455.1 bacterium
TATCACCACGGGTAGGTTCACGCTACCCCTACTCCTACCTATCCTACCATACAGTAGGACACCGGAGCTACTTTTTACCCATATTATTATACGGGCAACCATGTTAAATGTCAAGGACTTTTGAATTGCTCACCTTCTGCTCTCTGTATCCTCGTATCACAGATACGAGGTTTTAGAGAGCGGTTTTTCTATAAAATTATTTACAAAGTTAGTTTTTCAAAGTGTGTATAAAGATCTTTAATTTTACCTGGTAATTTTTTATTTAATATGTTTTGAATATATAAAGCTGCAGAAATTAATTTTTCTAAATCGATATTTGTTTTTATTCCTAAAGTATTTAGTAAATAAACTAGGTCTTCAGTACAGATATTTCCTGCACTATTAGGTGCAAATGGGCATCCTCCTAAACCTGCAACCGAACTATCGAAAGTACTAACTCCTAATTCTAAAGAAGCTAAACTAATCCTAATCCTCTTGAATTGTGGAAATGCATAATAAAATTAACATCAGGATATCTTTCTTTTAAAACTGACAAAACTGCTTTAGTAGTTATATAATTAGCTTCACCTGTTGTATCTGCTAACATTATATTTTTTATCCCGTTTTTTACCCAAAAATCCAATATTGTTAAAACATTATCTATAGGAATTTCTGGATTTAAAGGAGAACCCCATACTGCAGAAACCCCACCTTCTAAAACTATATTGTTATCTGTACATTTTTTTATTATTTCTTCTGCTTCTTTTAGAGATTCTTTTATAGTTTTATTATTATTTTTTAAATTAATATTTTCGTCTGCAAATATTGTTGTATTAAGGTATTTAACTAAATTGATTGCTCTATCAACTCCTTTTGAATTTAAAACTAAAGCAGCATAGATAACTCCTTCTTTTTTGTTTATATTTTCTAATACTTTTTCAACATCTGCTAAGTTGGGGATCCATTTAGGATTAACAAATGAAGTTACTTCTATATATTTTAAACCTGTTTCTGAAAGCTTAGTTTATAAATTCTATTTTTATTAGAGTATCTACAAATTGTTTTTCCATTTGAAACCCTTCTCTTGGACCTAATTCTCTTATTAATACTTCTTTAACTGTTATTTTGCTTAAAAGCTTTTCTATATTTTTATTTAAAATATCCTTTATCATTTTTTAATCCTCCCTTATTTTGATTTACTGCCTAGGAGGTTCGCTCCTTAAGGAACCTTCTATATCTAAAAAAGTTTTAACTAAAATTAGTTTTCTAAAATTAAAAATATTAATAATATTGATAAAAATAAAGACAAAAAATTTAGGAAAAAAAATTAAAGACAGTATTTTTCACTTATTAGAAATTTTAGGAATTTTCTTAATAATAAAGATGTAATAGTCATTTTTTTAGTTAATATAATTTACCACCACATATATGGAAAGAAGTTGTACCAACAGGGGCTATAGTAGTAGGAGTAGTACATTGGATAATAAAGGGGATAAGAATAAAACATCATAGATGATAGAGCAGCTCCTGTTAGTAATCCTAAACCTCCTACTAATAAATATTTCCATAAGTTGCTGCTATTATTTACAGTATTTATATTTGAATCATAATATGCACTATTTATAAAATATGGATTATTATACATCATTGGATTTTGATAAAATGGATTTTGTGTAAAAGGATTTTCAATCATTGAACTTAATATAGCTACTTGTTCATTTGGATTATTTAAGCTATTTATGTTGTCATTTATATTTGTATTATTAATTGTTGTTTTAGTATCAGTTTTTGTTTCAGTATTTATATTAACTTTATCTTGAATATTAGCATCTTGAATATTAGAATTTTTATCACTTAATGGAGGGGTTAAATTAGTTTGGTTATTAATTTGATTAGTTTGTTGAGTTTGAATATTTACTAGATTAATTTGCTTAGTTGAATTATTATTTATTTCCATAATTTTTACCTCCATATTAAATTTTTGCTTTTTTATAAGTATCTAAATAAATTGAATAAACTAAAATATATATAACTTGGCAAGAGATTAGAATAAAAATAAGGATTAAATAAAGAGGTAGTATAAAAATAATTTAAAATAAATGGATTATATAAATTAAAATTAAATAGATTATAAAAATTATTAAAGTTATAGTAATAGGGAGGATAGTTTAGATATTGATAAGAATTGTTATAATTATTATGGATTGGTTTATTAAAGTTGTTTGTATTATTAATTATATATACATTATCTGCATTAATATTAATATTTTCACCTTTTATTCCTGTTTGTTCTAATTTTTCTAGATCTTTTGTTTTTCTAGACTTTTCTGGTATATAAACCTGGTTTTCATTATTTTTTATATTATTAATATTCATAATTTAAAAAATCCTCCCTATTTTTTTATTCTTTTGTTTTATTAAAAATCCCTTATAATTATACTGGTTTTTTAATTTGTTTTTGTTTAAAACCAAGAACGTTATCAACTACAATTAATTCATCAGCTTTAACATTAATTGAGTTTCCTTGAGAACCTACTGTATTATTAGAAACTACTACTTTAGATCCTTTAATATACATATTTTCTCCTTCTGCTCCTACTTTGTTAGATGTTATAACAATATTTTGACCTTTTAAGGAAGCAACGTTTTCTCCAGAAACTCCTTTAGAATTTCCACTTATTGTAACTACGTTTGACTTAACTCCTAAGTTTTGGCCTTTTACTCCAGTAAAATTGTTTGAAATATTAACTGTTTGTTCAGCTTTTAAACCTATATTAGCACCTTTAACTCCAGTTTCATTAGATTTTATTTCTATTTGAGCTAAATTAGTAGATAAATTAACACTATCTATTCCTGTATTATTTAATTCTACTTCTAATTTTCCACCTTCAATTTTGGTATTTTTACCTTTTATACCAGTTGTATTATTTTTTATTACTATAT
>JBMFOW010000161.1:0-2902 GCA_049969455.1 bacterium
AAACAAAGGATCATTTATATATTTATAATAGTTTTTCAAAGCTTGATAAATAATGTTTCTAAATTTAGATTGTTTTATTTTATTATTACCTAAGGAATAAATAGGTACAATTCTATCAAAATTCAAAGTTTTAATATCCTCTTTTTCCCATTCTTCAGGTACTATTTCATTTTTTTTAATAATTCTTCCAAATACTTTTAAAATATCCCCTTTTTTAATAGAATATTTTATAAATTCTTGATTAAAAAAAATTATAGTGTAATATTTTTTACTTATTTCATCAAGTGCTTCATATTTTATTATTTTGATATTTTTAGAAGTATTTAGTTCTAAGTAATTAGAAATTATTTTTAATTTAGCATATATTTTATCTTGATATATTCCAAAATATCTTCTATCTGAATAAGATCTAGGTAAAAACCATAACAAATCATTTATCGTATTTATATTGTTCTTTTTTAGAAACCTAAAAAGATTATCCTTTTTTCTCAAAAGAACTTCAATTTTATCTGCTAATTTATTGTTATCTAAATAATCATTTATTTTAAAAAGAATTTCTTTATTGAAAATACTATCATTGTTTAAAATAGTATCTATAAAATCCTCATTTATAATATTTTGCTTTATTGTACTTTCTTTATTTATTACATTTTCTTTATCTAAATTACCATCATTTAAAGTAAAATTAATATTTAAAGTAAAATTAATATTATTTTGAACTGTATTATACATTTGATTAAAATCTATTTTATTTTTATCTTTATTTTTAGCATTTGTTTTTATAATATCTATTGGGGTTTGATTAGTATCATTTTGAAAATATTTTAAATCTTCAAAAGAAAGGTTTTTTAAATATTGTTCAATTTCAGTATATAGATTATATAATTTTTGTTTAAAACTTTGTAAAGTTTTCTTTCTATTAGATAAATTTAAATTAGAATAATCTAATAAAATTAATTCAAGATTTTTTAATTTCTCAATATAATTTTGATTAGATAATGAATTATTAGATAAAAAATTAGATATTTCATTTAGATTATTTTTAACAACTAAATAAATACCACCAAAAAAAGAAGTATTAGAATAGTTTAAATTTTCTTCTTTTTGAATAATTTTAAATAATTTTTCAAAAGATTCTTTAATTTTTTCAAACATTTTCATTATTATATATTCTATATTATTAATGTTTAATCTTTTTTATCTAAAACTAAGTTTTAATTGCTTTTAAGATTAAATTTATGATATTTAATTTAAGTAGGTTTTTTTAATAAAAAAATAAATATTTTAATGTAGTAAGAGAATCTAAAATATGTTTTAATAAAAAGATTAATAAAAAAGGAGGTTTTTAGGATGAAGAAATTACCTTTAAATATACAAGATTTTAAAGAAATGATAACAGGTAATTATATATATGTTGATAAAACGAGTTATATATATGAATTAATAGAAGATAGTCCACCTTATTTATACTTAGGAAGGCCAGTAGGTTTTGGGAAATCCTTGTTATTATCTACTTTATATTACTTATTTAAAGGAGAAAAAGTACTCTTTAAAGGACTATACATAGAAAATAAATGGAAATGGGAAAATTACCCAGTAATAAAATTTACTTTTAACAATCCATTAAAAAATGAGAAAGATACTAATAAAATGATATCAAATCAAATAAAATCAATTATAAAAGAATATGATATAAAATTATCTAAATATGATAAAGATTTAAATGATGATGAAGAATATACATATATAAGATTTAAAGAAGTATTATACGAATTAAATAAAAAATATAAAAAGAAAGTTGTTATATTAATAGAAGAAAATTTTGAAATGATAGCAGAAATAATAAACAAAAATATAAAAGAAACAAAAGAAATAACAGTACTTTTAAGAGGATTTTACTCAGGATTAAAAGGACTAGATAAATACCTTAAAATGTTATTAATAACAGGAGATACAAGATTTGAAAAAACTACAATGTTTGGAGGCTTAAATAATTTATATGACATATCAGATACCAAAGATTTCGCTAATATATGTGGATTTACTATTAAAGAAATAAAAGATAATTTTTCTGACTATTTACAAAATGATGATATTCAAAAAATAGAAGAATATTATAATGGATATCGCTTTAATGGAGAAACTATATATAACCCAACTGATATTATACATTACCTTCATACTAAAAACTTAGAAAGTCAATTATATAATACCAAATACACAAAAGTATTAATTGATTTAATAAAAGAAAAGAAATACAACACATCAAGATTAGATAATATATTATCTGATAGTATGGATTTAAATAGATTTGATGTAGAAAATATATATATAATAGCTTTGATGTTTCAATTAGGTTATTTATCTATAAAAGATTATATAAAAGAAGAAGGATTACCGCCTACTCTTAAATTAGGATTTGCTAATAAAATAATAAAAAATTTATTTAACTATGATATACTTAAAGAAATTATAGAACCTAAGGATAAAATAATAACTTTAAAAGAAAATATAAAACAAATCCTTATAAAACAAGATATAAATAATTTAAAAGAAGAAATTCAAAATTTAATAAATAGTTTAAATTATCAATATTTTGAAAAAAAAGATATATACTTTATTGCTTTATACAGTATTTTATATTTAACAGAATTAGATTTAAAGGAATTATGGGATTATATATATGAAAAAACATTGTCAATAGATATAAACCAAAAATTGAAATACATAATAGTAATTAACTTAATAAATGAAAGAAATGAAGAAAAATATGATAAAAAAAGAGAAAAAGTAATAAAATACATAAAAGAAAATAATACTAATTTTTCAAGTTTTGAAAAAATTTATATTATATATATTGAATTGGATCAGGAGAAGGGAAAAGTAATTGATTTTAAATATG
>JBMFOW010000162.1:0-2892 GCA_049969455.1 bacterium
CTCCCCTACTCCCTAAACCTCTATCATTACTAAATTTATTAAATTATTCTGATAATTTAAGCATAATTGATAAACTTGAAATAAAGAAAATTAAAAAATCAAAATTCATATCAATTAATTTATTTAAAAATATTATAAAAAATAATTCTCAAAATTACTTAAATTACTTAATAAATAATTCTACAGTTTTCAATGATATATTGATAGAAAAAGATGAAAAATCTGATTTAAGATTACTAAAGAAATTTCAAAATATAGATATAATTTTAACCAAAAATTCTATAAATAGGCTTAATAATTATTCAGAAAATTTATACTTTGAAGAAGCTACCTTAAAATTAATAGATGATTATTTTTTAGTTTATTTTTATGATAAAAATTTTATAAATGAATTTGAATATATTATAAATATAGGTAGCAAATTGGGATTAGGTGGTAATAAAAATATAGGATGGGGTAAAATATCTATTAATTTTGATGAGCTATTAACTAAAAAATTTTCTGAACTAAATATTGTTAATATAAATGTAGATACAAATAATATAAAATTTTTAACATTATCTCCAATAATATTAAAAAAGGAAGCAATAGAGTATATAGATTTTGAAAATAGTTTTTATGAATTTGAAACTTACAAATCTTACAGTGAATCTAGTTATAAACAAGGATTCTTAAAGAAAAAAGTAATTTATATTAATGAAGGTTCTGTAATTAGTATTAAAAAAGATTTTATAATTAAAAACAAATTTATAGGATATTTAAAAGAAGTAGGAAATAATATTAAACAATATGGCTTAGAGTTCCCAATTCAAATAGACTAATAAAATAGATTAATAAAAAAATAGATTAATAAAAAATTTAAAATTATTATGGATAAATTAAAATTTAAATTAAAAATATTAACTCCTTTAGCAATAACAACAGGTAATAAATTATTAAATAATGTAGATTTCTTTATAGATAAAAACATTATACATTTCATTAATTTTGATAAATTATTATCTAAGTTATCTGAAGATAAAATAATATTATTATCAAATTACTTAGAAACTGATCCATCTCAAATTAACTTAAATAATTTTATCTCAGTAAATGACATTCCACAAATAATAAAATATTCAGTAAGTATCAATAACTTAAATATCAATAACTCAAATAATGTTAAAGAAATAATTGAGCATATAAAGAATTATATGAATAAAGAAAATAAGGTGGTATATGGAGTTTATATCCCAAGTTCATCAATAAAAGGTGCTATAAGGACTTCTATAATTTACTCCATACTTAAAGAAAATTTCCAAAAATATAAAGATATTATTATAAAAGATAGAAATTATTGGGAATCCAAAATATTAGATACAAAAGATAAAAAATTACTAACTTACTTAAAAATAAGTGATTCCAATATAATAGATGCATCAAAAGCTCTATATGTCAAAAATGTTATATTATTTAATTCTTCAAGAAGAATAAATGAATTTATAGAATTAATAAAAGAAAATACCGAATTTGAAATATCTATTGATATAGATAAATTAACAAATGAAGTTGAAAATAAGATTGAAAAAGATAAAAAAATAATTATACAAAAATTAAAAAACTTTAAATTAGCTTTATATGAATTTTCTAAAGATTTAATACAATATGAAAAACTTTATTTTAAAAAGAAAAATTTAATGTCAGTTATTAGTAAATATGAGCAATTAGAAAAACAGAATACTCCAGAATCTCCTTTAATAAGAATTGGAAGACATACAGGTAAATTATCTAAAACTATTATACTTTTATTACAAAACAATCAATTGAATTTACCAAAAGTAGATTTATCTCTACCAAAAACCAGAAGATTAATAGAAGAAAATCAAAATAATTTTACTCCCTTAGGATGGGTTAAACTTATTTAAATATATTATAAACTTATAACTAATGTTATAAAATAGTATAACTACTTTAATATAATTTTATCTACTTACAATATTCAAAAATATTATTTAAAATTTTGTCAAAGTTTTCAAACCAATACCTTTGATATTTATTGCCTTTTATCTTATCTGTATCATCTAAATAAAGATAACAAAAAATATAACAATTAAGATTATTATAGATAAAATTTTTTATTTTATTATCTTTTGTAAATAATTGTTCATACCAATCGATTTTATTTTGGTAATCAGTAAATTTTGTAGATTTTGGATCAATAAAAACAATAAAGTAATTATTATTTTTTTTAAGCCAGAATATAAAATCAGGTTTAAACTTTAGTAATTTATTTTGAGAATAATCATAATAAGGAATATAAACTTCATCTAAAGTCTCATCTATTTTACTAAACATCCACCAATCAAATTCCTTAAATTTATTATTTTGATTATTTAAATAATTTTCTAATTTTTCTATAAATTCAAATTCACTTTTAGTTTTGATAATATGTTTAATATAATCAATCTTTTCATCTTTTGATAAAATTAAAGGTAAATAGTAATGATTAGGGATGTTTTTTAAATAAATCTTTTGACCTTGGTATTCAAATTCATTCTTTTCATTTAGTTCTTTAGTTTTATTAAAAAATTCTTCAAAAGAAAGTTGTCCTGTTTTATAAATTACTTCTAGTTCTTGCTTTTTCTTATAAAAATTCTTTACATTTTCAATTTTACTCTTTAATTCAGAAATTTTAACTTCTTCAATACTAACTTCCAAATTTTCAAAATGTTTTATTTCATCTTTTAATTCTTGTAATTTTTCAAATTCTTTAAAGTTAGATCCCCAAAATCTAAATAAACTCTTTATAATTAAATCTATATTTTTTATCTCAACATTAGAATTTTTATAAATATTACTTTCTTGTTTAAAGGAATCTCTAAAATACTTAATTACAACTGGTTCTATATCGTA
>JBMFOW010000163.1:0-2778 GCA_049969455.1 bacterium
TCAAGTCCTTGGAAAACAGATATGAAAATAATAGTGGAGTATAATAACGCAGGTTTTAATTTTGCAGGTCAAGCAAATTTTAATTTTACAAAAGCAATAGGATTGGAAGTTGTTAATCCTAAAGTATCGGGACAGGATGCTATTCCTTGGAGATCTTTACAAAAAATTGATATAGACTTAGATAATGGCTTAGATACAACAGGGTTAATAGTTGGTGGTGCAGCAAATGCTGCTTCTTTAAGTGCTATAACTCCTCAAAACTATAGTGCTGGTAATACTTCTTTATATGTTTTTCTGCAAGGCTTAAAATAATAGTTTATAGAAAAAAATAATAATAATTAAAGATGATTAGAGTGCTAAGAATACTTTAAAAATCATGAAAATAAGAAAATAACCGGAAAGTGCCTAAATATTGAATTTTGAAAATTGAATCTGTAAAAAGAATAATGATTTTAATTTAGTAAAGTATAGTATTTTTTTTGTTTATTAAAATAAGGATGATCTAAAAAAGTCATAAAAAAAGTATGAGTTTATTAATTAATTATTAAATAAAAAGAGGTGGTTTTAAAATGTTGTGTCCTAGATGTTTAGCTAATTCAAAAGAAGTTGAACTTCAGAATGCTGTGTTAGAAAATATAGAATTAGATGTATGTAATTCTTGTGGTGGTATATGGTTTGATAAACAAGAGTTAGCATCTGCTGTATCTTTAGATAAGCAAACTGTAGATAATTTTTATAATAAATTAAGTAATCTAAAATCTACTAATAGTGAATCTAATAATGATGAAACTTTAGTTGAAAAAACTCTAAATAAAGATGTTATTCTTAAATGCCCTAAATGTAATATTGAAATGAGTAAATATAGATATATGTATACTTCTAATATTTATATAGATTCTTGTGATAAGTGTGAAGGAATTTGGTTAGATAATAAAGAGTTATTAAATATAATAAACTATATAGAAGAAGCAAGTAAGGTTGATCCAGAAAAAGAAGCTGCTATTTTAGCTAAAATTCAGCAAATAAAAAAAGAATATGAATTAAAAGAGAAAGAATTTGTTGATAGCTTGGTTAAAATGGATGATAAAGCTCGAAATCCTATTACTAAAGGATTAGGAGAAGTACTTCAAGCTATATATTCTTTCCTATATAAAAGAGGCTTATAAAAAGGAGAGTATTAAAAAATGGAGATAATTTTAGCTGAGAAAATGGGATTCTGTTTTGGAGTTAAGAGAACTGTTAATGAAACTCAAAAATTAGTTGATCAAAATTTAACTAATACTGTAACCTTTGGACCTATTATACATAATAATGATGTTATATCTTATTTTAATGAAAAAGGTATAACTTATGTAGATAATCTAGAAGAACTAAAAAAAAAAATAAAAGATAGAAAAATAGATACTGTAGTTATTAGAACACATGGAATAAGAAAAGATATTTTAGAAGAAATAAAAAAATTGAATTTGAAAGTTATAAATGGTACTTGTCCTTATGTTACTAAAGTTCATAAAATAGTAGAAAAAATGTCAAGAGAAGGATATCCTATTTTGATTATAGGTAAAGCTGATCATCCAGAAATAATCGGGGTTACTGGTTATATTGAAAATAATGTCCCTTATTTTATTGTAAAAGATGAAGAAGATTTAAATCAAATTGATTTTTCTAAAATAAAGAAGATAGTTGTTGTTTCTCAAACTACTGAAAAAATAGAAAAGGTTCAGAAAATTGTATCTAAATTGATTAGTTTTATCCCTGAAGTTAGGTATTTTAAGACAATATGTTATGCAACTGATGAAAATCAAGATGCTGTACATAAACTTGCACCTAATGTAGATATAATGATAGTAATAGGTGGTAAAAATAGTTCTAATACAAAAAAATTGTTTGAAATAGCTAAAAAATATTGTAATAGAAGCTATCATATAGAAAATGAAAAAGAATTAGATATAAATTGGTTTAATTATGAAGATAAAGTTGGAATAACCGCTGGTGCCTCTACTCCTGAATGGGTTATTAATAAAGTTATTAATAAAATTAAAGAATTTAATCAAATTCTTAAAAATAATGTAGTTAAAATATAAATAATAAATAAATAGATAAAAATAAACTGTTTATCTATATATATCTTAGGATTCAAAGAAAAAAAATTTCTTTAAGGTTTTTGATATTAGCATATTTGAACATATCTTAATTTAGGTATGTATAACTAAGGGTTATCAAAAGAGAAATTTATATCAGTTAGAATTATCTTTTCTATTACATTGTATGATGTAGTATATGAAAATAAAAGGTGGAGAAATATTTTTGTATTTATAAAAAATAATTATAATATTTAAAACTTGTGTGAAAACCCCGAGATTTTAAGCCAGAAATATTTGATTATACTTTTATAGAGTTTAACATATTTAAGAAATTATATAAAAGTAATTAAATTATGAATATTGATATTTCACAAGAAAAAAGAGAATTAATTAATGTTTTTGATAAGATTGGAGTTAATTATGTTAATAATCTTTATAAATTACTTAGTTTTTTTCTTTTTTTTGTAATTTCTTGACTATATTTTTGTCTTTTATTAGAGTTAAATAGATTGCCTCACACAAATCATCAACTTCTAATAGTTGATAATGATTTTTACCATTACCAATAGCAGGGATTTTTTTATTATCATGAATCCAATCAAATAATATTTCAAAAACGCCTAATCTCGCTGAGCCAATAAAAGTCTTTGGCCTAACAATCGGAACGCATAACCCTTTTTGACGATATTCTTCG
>JBMFOW010000164.1:0-2753 GCA_049969455.1 bacterium
AAAAAATTCTCAATCTTACAGGCTTTCCTACACCGCTTGTTAAGTCAAACTTCTCTAGCTTCTTGAGAAAATTCCTGTATGCGTTACTGTCTGCATCATATGTCAATAGTTTTGAACTGCTTACCTTCTGCTCTCTGTATCCTCGTATCATAGATACGAGATTTTAAAGAGCAGTTTTTCTATAAACTATTTTAATAAGTTTTTATATAATTCTAAATATTTTTGAGTAATTTTAATATAGTGATATTCTTTAGAAGTGTTAATAGCATTTAATTTGATATTAACTAATAAATCTTTATTAGAAATTAAAATTTTTATAACTTGCAATAAATCTAATTCATAATTTTTATTAAAATCGATAAGAAATCCATTATAATTGTTAGTAATTAAATCGTCAGCTCCAATAGTTTTAAAACTAATAATAGGAACACCCATTGATAAAGCCTCTAAATAAGCTAATGGTTTTACTTCAGATAAAGATAAACTAATAAAAACATCTAATAATTTATAATATAACCCAATTTTTGAATATTCAATTTTACCAGTAAATATAATATTCTTAAAATTTGAGTATTTATTTTTTAATTGTTGCAAAATTGAACCACCACCAACTATTAACAAAACTACATCATTATTATCTTTAAAATTTTTCACAAAAAACTCTAATAAAGTATCTAGATTTTTTTCTTTTTCAATTCTTCCAACAAATCCTAAAACAAATTTATCTTTTAAATTAAACTTATCTCTTAAAGATTCGACCTCATCTAGATCAACCTTATTAATAAAATCAAAATCAACAGGATTAGGAATATAATTTAATTTATTAAAAAATTTAGAATCAATATTATTTTTTATTTTATTTATCATAGAATTAGAAGGAACAACAACAGCATCTACATTAAGAATAACTTCATTTATATGATTCCATATAAATTTTGTATATAAATTTAAAGGAATAAACTTAACATAATTATGATATATATCATACTGTGTATGAAAAACAAAGACTTTTTTTATATTATTATTTTGTTTTTTTATTTTTTTAGAGATATTATAAATTAAAAAAGGATGATTTAATTGCAAAATATCTATTTTTTTATTTGCTATGAATTTAGATATAAAAAAAACATTTAAAGGATTAGGAATACAATAATCTATTTTTTTAAAATAAATAGATGGAATAGAAATTACTTCATAATCTATGTTATATTTCTGAATTATATCTTGATTAAAATTAGGATGCTTTGAAGTTATTAAAAAAGGATCAAATCCTAAAGATTTTAGTCCTTTAGCTAAAAGATGTAAAGAATGAACTACCCCATTACTAACTGGAAAAAAAACATTACTTAAAAAACCAATACTTAAATTATTAACTTTATTTTTTAAATTTACATTTTTATAATTATTAATATTATCATTATAAACGTCAAGCATTATTATTAAATGTTTTAATTTAGTTTATTTCTTCTTATCAGGTTTTCTAGCACCATATTTAGATCTACTTTGTTTTCTTTTTTCTACACCAGCAGCATCTAATTTACCTCTAATAACTTTGTATCTAATACCAGGTAAATCTTTAACCCTTCCACCTCTTATTAAAACGACAGAGTGTTCTTGTAAATTATGTCCTTCACCTGGTATATAAGCAGTAACTTCCATTCCATTACTCAATCTAACTTTAGTAACTTTTCTTAAAGCAGAATTAGGTTTTTTAGGTGTAACAGTTTTAACTTGAATACAAACTCCTCTCTTTTGAGGAGAACCTACATCATCCCAATAAACTCTGCCCTGTAACGAATTATAATAATAATGTAAAGCAGGAACCTTAGTTTTTGATTTTTTTTGTTTTCTACCTTTCCTTATTAATTGATTTATAGTTGGCATAATCTACCTCCTTAAATTATTTTAATTTGTTATTTTATTATTCACCATTAACTAAAGTAGCAACTTCAAAAATATTTTTATTCATTACTATCTTTTTGATATTTCCATATTCCTTTATACTAAAAACGATTATAGGAATATTATATTCCATTGATAAAGATATAGCAGTCTTATCCATAAACTTTAGATCCTTATCCATAACTTCTTTATAATTTATTTTTTGATATTTAATAGCATTAGGATTAGATACAGGATCTTGATCATAAACTCCATCTACTTTAGTAGCTTTAAGAATAACTTCAGCACCTAATTCAATAGCTTTCAAAACTGCAGCAGTATCAGTAGAAAAGAAAGGATTCCCAGTACCTCCAGCTATTATAACAACTCTATTTTTTTCTAAATGTCTTAGAGCTTTTCTTCTAATAAAAGGTTCAGCAACAGATCTTATTTCCAAAGCAGTCATAACCCTAGTTGGAACTCCTAAACTTTCTAATACTTCCTGAAAAGCTAAAGAATTAATAACAGTAGCCAACATTCCCATATAATCCGCAGTAGCACGAGATATATCAATTAATTCTCTACCCCTAATAAAATTACCTCCACCTACTACTATTATTATTTTAACTCCTAGATCATAAACTTCTTTTATTTCTTGAGCATAATTTTTTAAAATTTTTAAATTTAACCCCTTTTTATTCTCTCCAGCTAACATCTCTCCACTGAATTTTATTAAAATCCTTTTATACATTAAATTTCTTTCCTCTTTTATAAATTCTCATTTAATTTAAGTGAACTACCTCGCATCATAGATACGAGGCTTCGGGTGAGTTTGGACACCCTATTGTGTCCCTTATAACGAGGACTGTATG
>JBMFOW010000165.1:0-2749 GCA_049969455.1 bacterium
AATCTTATGCTTTTCTTTTTTTAGTTTCAATTCCTTATAGGTAGGCTAAAACTTATTAGGGATAGCAGGGGTAGTAATACCTGTTTTAATAACAGAAGTTAGATTAGTTCCAGAAGTATATGGAGATGTTTTTATAGGATTAAATACAGGATTACCACATAGATTTTTAATATTTAGAGAGAATAAACCAAGATTTAAATTTAAACTTTATATTTCTATTAAAGATTACATAAGTAATAGAGAAAGACTTGGAATAAGTAATTGGACTTTACAGTTAATAAGAGATTTAGAATTTAATAAATATACTACAGAAAGAGTTTTAAGATTCTTTCCTTTGAATATAGATTTTGAAAATATAGGTTATTTAGAAAACGAAATATTAATTTTAAATGTTGAGGGTTTTATAAATGTGTAATTGTCCAAAGTATATAAAAGAATATTTAGGATACACAGGAAGTAAAGAGAAAAATCAAAAAAATAACTTTTTGATTGCTTTAATAGAAAGTATATTAAACTATCAAGAAATGCTAACTACTAATAGAATAGAATTATATCTTTTATTCAAAGATTATCCTGAATTATTACATAATTTTTATTTCAATGCTCCTTTATTAAGAGAATATCTGAAATTAATTTCCTTTAGAAAGAAGGAGTTTATATTAGGTAATGATTTACCAATTAAATATTATATCAGGAAATTCCCTTCAAAGTTTTACATATAGAAATTCTATAAATGATTTACCAAGTGGAGAGTTATCTTTATTAAGTTTAAGTAATAATTTAACTTATAATTTTAGATTTGAAATTACTGAATATCAACCAAGTATAAGTTATGGTAATTATTTTAAATTAGTAAATTTGAATCCAATAAATGCTTTTGATATAATAAATAGAAGATGGGAAAAAATATGGAAAATAAGTTTAAGATATGCTAATTTTATGAAATATATTCCTAAGGATAAAACAATTACACAATGTAATATAAGTTTGCTTGGTGTAATGAATTATATACTTAGTTTTTATCCACAATTTACAAGTTATTTAAAAGGACATAATATTCCTAATATAGGTAAAATTTATAGATATGATTTTAATGATATAGGAATAGTAGGGTATTTACAATATTTAGAAAGTTTTGGGTATTATTGGTTTATAGATATGGATAATAGTAATTTAATAATTAATAGATATAATAATCCAATATATAAAGAAAATAATCATTTAATTTATGATTACAGTGATATTAGTATAGATGAGATTTTACCTGAGTATAAGAATATAGCTTTGATTAAAGAGCCATATACAGATAATTTAGAAAGAAGGATAGTTTTAGATGCACAAAATCCTTGTGTAGTTTTAAAAAATCCTGCAAGGAATGTAAGTATAATTTATCAAACTGGAGATGCAAACTTATTATATTTCTCACCTGAAGGAGATAAGATTGGAGGACAATTAAGCAATGTATCACCTTGTGTTTTACAAAACATAGATGATTGTCTGGGTAGATATACCTATGTTTTTGAAGGTTCTTCACCTTGTGCTACTCCTTGTAATGGACAAATTGTATGTTCAAGAATAGAAAAAGAAACACAACAAGGCGTGGCTTGTAATCAAGGAATTTTTTTATCAGAAGGATATGACTGTATAGGGCAATTAAAACTTTATGTTCCTTGTGGTTCATTTTTAGGTAATTCAAGAGTAGAAGTAGAATTAAGTAATTTTTGTGATGTAGATAATAATTGTATATTACAAGGATTAGATTATGAATTTGATAAAAAACAGATTAAAATAAATTTAAGCAGTGATTTAAATTTACCTGATTTTGCTCCTGCAAGTATAAGTTATGCTAATATAGATGAAACAATATGGAATTTAATCATAGATTATTATAAACTAAAACTAAAAGTTAAAAGAAAATATTATTTAAGAAATATATTATGTAATGGTAAGTTAGAAGTAGGTTATTTTTATGATTTGTTAATTAATAACCAAGTAAGAAGAAATCTTTTATTAGAAGAATTAGAAATAAGTTCAACAGAAAAAGGTTTTACTGTAAATGGAGTTTTAAGTGAAATACTATGAATAAATATACTGATTTCAATCATAAAGAATTTAGAAAAGGTTATATAGTTAATGATAAATTTAATAAACCTACATTATTTGATACAGGAAAGCATATTTTTAAGAATACTTATAATTTTTATAACCAAACAAAAGAAGGACAGATAGGAGTTAGTAAGGGTTTAAATACTTTTAATAATTCAATTCTAATTACCCCTAATAATCCATTTAGGATAGATAAAATTCAAGAAGAAACTAATACTACTACAGGTAGTAATTGGATTAATGATGATATAGGTAATTCTTTAGATAATTTAAAGAATTTAGTTGATTTTATAACTGAACATAATTTTACAGGTGGTATAACTTGGTGTGGATGGGATAAAGTTTATCCTTTGACAATAGAAATAACAGGAGATTTTGAAAAATTATTATACTATATTGCTTACGGAATAATTGAGAATGGAGAAACAATAACTTATGAAGGTAATTGTTTAGAAGGAAAGTATAGTTATACTATTCAAATACATAGAAATATATTTCAAGTAGGATATATTCCTTATCCAACTGTGGATATAGATACTAATTATTGGCGACCCCTTTCTGCTTACTACCAACAATTAAGGCCTACAAGAGGTATTAAGACAACAAGTGCTTCAGAAAAAGATATATTTTGTGCTCCAAGTAG
>JBMFOW010000166.1:0-2718 GCA_049969455.1 bacterium
CTTGAGGTAATTTAGATACTGGAATATAAATTAAATCAATATTTTCTTTAGTAGGTTCTATAAGCTTCTCATGCTCAATAAAAATGTTATTTTCTTTTAATAAATCTATAATTTTATCATAATTCTTACACCAATCTTTTACTATTTCTATATCTCTATCTCTTTCACTATTATTTACAATATAATTATCATTTATTATTTTAATAAACTTCATATTTAATTTACCTTCATAGAATTTTAGCATTATTTTATATTCAAAACCCAAGGGAGTATCTAAATAAACTACTCCATATTCTGTGGTAATTAAAAACTTATATCCTTGATTTTCTATTTCTTTAATAATTTTTTCAAATATCTCGTCTACTTCTTTCTTTTTTTGCTTAATTTTTTCTATTTCATCTAAAATTAAATGATATCTATATTTTATATCTTGATAAATATTTTCATCTATTTTTTGATAATTTCTTAAATTAGATACTTCATTTAAAAAGTTCTTAATTTTATTTAAAATCTCATTATATCTATAAGACTCTAAATTAGATAACTCAGAAATAATTTTAAATAAATTATTTTCAATACTATTTAGCTCTATTTTATAATAAAAATAATTCAACTGCTTTTTTAGTTTTAAATAATTAACATTAAGATTATCATAAATAATTTGTAAATTAATATCATTATTGATTATAAACTCTAAATAAAATTCTAAATCTTTTAAATTGTTATATTCTCTATTTTTTAATTTATGTAATAAAGTATATAATAAATCTTTAATTTCAAATAAATTAATTATTCCTTTATTTTTAAATTTATTTATCAGCTTATTTTCAAGATTAGTTATTTGATTTTCAAGATTAGCTATATCAGTTTTTAATTGTAAAATATTATTATTTATTTCAGGAGTAAAAATTTTATCAAAACTAAAAATATCAAAACTAAAAATTTTACTAGATTTTAAATTTTCTAATTTTTGAAAAATACCTAAAATCTTACCTAAATAAATAAAATCATTATTAATTTTTTGATATATTTTGTCAAAATTACTTTGTTTTAAAGTAGTTTCATTTTTTAATTCACTATCTTTTACTTGGGTATTTCTTTTTTTATCTTTATTTACTTGATCTTCTGTTTCTATTATCATTTTAAAATAATTATCAATATCTTGTTTATAAATTTTTTCAGAAATAGTGTTTAATATTCTTAAAACATTATCAAAACTATACTTAGAAAAATTCAATAATAAAGTGTTAAAAAATTTAAGAATTTCTAATTCTTGTAAATTACTACTTTTTATATTATTGTTTTTTAAACTATTAAACCAATTATTTATTTCATAAAAGAAATTGTTAAAATCTAAATAAAATGAATTAAAATCATAAGTTAAGGATAAAATATAGTTTTCTAAACTATCAATATCAATTTTTTCTATATCAAAATTTAGATTTAAAAACTTAGAAATATTCTTATCAAAATCCTTTTTAATAGCTAAAATTAAACTATTTAATAGATTAACATTTTCAAAAATATTTGAAAAATTTTCTAAATCCTTAAGTAAATTTTTTAATCTATCTATTTTATTAACTATACTACTTTTAAAATTATTTATTTTTTTTATTTTTATCATTTTTTCCAATTCTTCTAAAGTTTTATAAAAGCTAATATTTTCTTTAATAGATAAGTTTTTAAAATAATTATAAATTTCTTCTTCATTTTCTGTTAATAAATTTAATTTTAAATTATTTATAATTTTATTTAATTTTTCAAATAGTGTATGTAATTTTTTTTCTTTATTATCTAACCAATTATTATAACTATAACTTTTAACTAAATCCATATTATGCTCTTTTAGAAATTCATTTAATAATAAATTCATATTAAATTTTATATCACTAATTAATGTATTAATTAAATTTTCAAAAAAAGGATTACAAAAAGATAAAGAATTTAAAGAATCTATTAAAATTTGAATTTTATAGTTAATTAAATTTTGAAAATACTTATTATTATTATTATAAATTTTTTGATAATTCCTAGAATAGATATAGCTTGTCGAAGCTTGACTCATTCAAAACCTCCTAAAAATAATAATAAAAAATTAATTTTAGTATTTCTAATATTAAATTATTCAAAAATTTAATTTTTCCCCTAATTTAAAATTTAGTAATTATAATAAAAGTAATTTATATTATATATAAAAAGTTTTGCTTTAGTTTTTGTTTAATTATATAAAAATTAAAAAAGCTACTTTTTAATATAATAGTTAATTTAATTAATAATTAATTTAATAAATAAAAGGTAAATAAAAAAGATTGGAGGGTAGAAAAGGGATACAATATAAAATAGAATTTCCTGGAAATATTTTGTTAAGAGTAATATTAGATCCTAATGAAGAACTATTTGCAGAGCCCGGCTCATTTGTAATGTATAAAGGTAATGTAAAAATGGAAGCAAAAACAATGGGTGTTTTTTTCGAAGTATAACTAGGTCACTATTAGGTGAAGAAAGTGTATTTTTTAATAGATTTGTAGCTTTAGAAAAAAGTGAAATTTGGCTTTGTCCTAAATTATCAGGATATATTACTTACATACCCTTAAACAATGAATCATACGTTATTTATGATAGAAATAGGAAATGAAACTATAATCCTAGATAATTTACATTTTGTAGCTATGAAAGGAAATACAGAATATTCTATAGAAAAATTCGGATCCTTAAAAT
>JBMFOW010000167.1:0-2713 GCA_049969455.1 bacterium
GGGGGCTAAGCCCCCTAAAACCCCTTTTCATTTTTTTATTTTTTAAACTTAACTTACTGCTTAAGGGGTTTCACCCCTTAAGAATCCCCATTAAGCGTTAAAACCTCTAAAACCCCTTTTCATTTCTTTATATTTTTTTAACTTAATATTCTATACTGCAATTTCTTCCAAAAACCTTACTAAATCCTTTTCAATTTTCTTTTTATTATTAACTGCTTCCTCTAAAGGAATAAGATCATATTTATTATTAATAAGTCCTACATAATAACCATTTTGATTTTTAATAATAGCATCAACAGCTTTATAAGCACTTAAAGTACCAAATATTCTATCCTTAGCAGTAGGGCTTCCACCCCTTTGAATATGCCCTAATACACTAACCTTTAATTCATAATCATTATATTTTTTCAAAACAGGATTTAATTGATTGTAAAATTCAAAAGCACCACAATACCCTTCAGATAAAACAATAATAACATGTTTTTTACCTTTTTGTTTAAAGAAGTGTATTTTATAAGCGATTTTTTCTATATCTACTTTAAATTCAGGTACTAAAACTATTTCACTTCCAGTAGCTAAAGCTACTTCTAAAGGTAATTGTCCATAATCTCTACCCATTACTTCAACAATAAAAACTCGTTCAAAAGAATATGCAGTATCCCGAATTTTATCTATAGCATCTTTAGCAGTATTCAAAGCAGTATCATAACCTAAAGTATATTCAGTAGGATAAATATCATTATCAATAGTACCAGTTATGCAGATAACTTTAATATTGGATTCTTTATATATTTTATAAGCAGCATTAAAACTACCATTACCACCTATTATAACCAAAGTATCTATATTTAAATTATTTAAATTAGAATAAGCAAGTTTTCTATAATTAGGATCTAAGAAACGAGGTTCTCTAGAAGATTGTAAAATAGTACCTCCTCGCTCAATTATACCACTAACACTTCTATCATTTAATTCAATATATTCATTATCTAAAACCCCTTTAAGACCTTTAAGAAAACCAATAACTCTGAAATTATTATCTATAGCATATCGAGTAAAAGCTCTAATAGCAGCATTCATCCCAGGACTATCCCCACCGCTAGTTAATAATCCTACTGTTTTCATTAGCTTATCCTCCCCTTATTAAAATTTAAAATAAATCTTTAAATTATTATATTTTATTTTCTTTAATTTTAAATAATTTCCTTTAAAAAAAACAAATTAAGGATTATTCTAAATGCATTATCATCTTAAGCCATTTACCATGTTTAGAGAAATAAGTATAACCTAATTTTTGATAAAAATTAATAGCTTTATTATTTTTCTCACCAACATATAAAACAGAATATTTAGCTTTTAGATTTTTTTGTTTATTATATTTTTTAGAGAAATCAAGAAACTCATTAATTAAAGAGTATCCAATTTTAAGTCCTTGGTATTCAGGAATAATACTTATCTCATGAACACAAATAGCATAATCTCCTAATTCTTTATCATAATAATACGTATCACCACCAATAAATCCAACTACATCTTTTGTATCATTATCAGTTGCTATTATTATTACATTTTTATTTAAATCATTAGATTTATGATAAAACAACCATTGAATATAATTTTGGATATCATTTATTTCTTTATAATGATAATCCGACATTTTTTCATAAGTTTTTATATAAACTTGCACTAATTTATCCTTAATATTTTGAAAATCAGCTTGATCTTCAATTAGTAAAAATTTAATAAAATTTCATCTAAATTTATCTTTATAAGTATCTTTATAATATAATGTAGTTTTATTAACTATAAGCATACAAAATCACCTCTCCCTATTATTTATTTATACTAAAAAACCCCAAATTCCTTAATTCAATATATAAAAAATTAAATAAAAAATTAAATATATAAAAAGGATAGCTAAAAAAAAAATAGAAGAGTAATCATATAGAAATGAGAAAAAAACAATTAATAAAATTTTTTATTTTGTTCATTTTTATTAAATTAAATTTATTCTATTTTTGTTATTCAAATGAAAATAAAAACTTAGATTATAAAATTTATGAAAATAAAAATTATATATTTAATTATCCTAATGATTGGGAATTAATGGAAAATTTAGCAGATTTAGATATAGCATTAATCAACCTAAAAAACCCTACAGCTAATATTTACATAAAAACTATAAAAAATAATCAAAAAATAGAAGAATATATTGATAATGAAATAAAAAAAATGCAAGAATCATTATTAGAAAAATTTGATATCCTAAAAAATGAAAGACAAATAATTCAAGATAAAGAAATATATATATTAGAATATCAATTTACTCAAGGAACATTAGATTTTAAAACCCTAAGATACTACATTATTAAACCCGATAAATTATATTTATTAACTTATACAAATTATAAAAAAGATTTTGAAAATAACCTAAAAGACTTTTATTTCATTTTTAATTCATTTAAAATTAAATAACTAAAACTAAACTTTTTATTAAATTATAAAACTTAAAGTTTTTTATGATAAAAAACAGAATATTTTGTTTTTTATTTATTTATATTATTTTTTATATAAGCAAAATTATAGCAGCAGATTTAAAAATTTATAAATCTTATTATGACAATGAATTTATAATTTTAGAAATATATGATACTAATATAAATCAAATAATTGAAAACCTAGATATAACGTATAACTCATTTAAAGAAATAAC
>JBMFOW010000168.1:0-2697 GCA_049969455.1 bacterium
AAATTATTAAAAACAAAATTAATAAATTGTGGAAAATTTTTTAATTCTTTATTAAAATTAGATCTATCAAAATCTATAATATAAATCCCTAAAACCTGATCATTTTTTAAATTTAATATAACATGCTTAAAAGGTCTTAACCATTCATCCTTAAAAACACCCTCTATATCTAATAAAATACAAATTTTCATTAAAATCTTATAAATCCTTATTAATACCTTTTTTTTATCTTTATTAACTGAATTTTTATCTTTATTAACCGAATTTATTTTTTTAAAAAATTCTTTTAAACTAATTCCTTCAATATATTCCATTATAACATAAAGCTCATCTAAATTATAATAAATCAATTTAGGGATAAATGAATATTTAGAAAGTTTTTGTAAAGCAAATATTTCTTTATAAAAATTGGCTCTAAGATCCTTAGATAAAAATTGCTTCTTTATAAACTTCCTAGATAATAAATCAAAATTATTAAAAGATTGATAAACAATTTTTAAATCATTTTCATTAAAAAAATTATTTAATAGACTTTTAATATTTACAAAGGATACAATACTATGCTTACCCCTTAACATAAAATAAACTATTTAAACATTCCCAACAATTAACTAATTTAAATATTTAATGTAAAACCCCTATACAAAATCAAAAAAAATATACTTATTCTTAATATTTCCAATTAAATTATGAACTTCTTTTCGATAATTAATAAGAGCTTTATTTCAAATATTTTTTAATTTTTTTTTAAATCAATTTTTTTTTAATTATAAATTAAATAAATTAAGATTATATCCTTTGTATATAACTTATACACTTGTAAAAAAATTTAAAATCTTTGAAAGTAATAGATATATAAGCAGTTTTATATTTAATTAAGTTTATATATTCATATTAGTTATTTAGAATTAATATTAACTAGAGTAGTTTTTTATTTTGTTTCTCAGGTATATTGTAAGGGATAAAAATTTTTGGTAATTTTTTTGTTTTTTCAGCTTATATTTTAAGAATTTAGTTTAATTTAAATTTTTTAGTAAAGAATTTTTTCTTTAAAATATAATATATAATAATAATTGAAAATAAAAGGAAAATAATAAAAATAAAAAAATAAAATAATATGAAAAATCTAAAACAAAATATAAATTTTACAGTTTTTATAGCATCCTTAGGATATTTTGTAGATATCTTTGATTTAACACTTTTTGATGTATTAAGAGTTAATAGCTTAAAAGATTTAAATTTAAATTCTCAAGATATAACAAATGTAGGACTTAATATACTATCTATACAGATATTAGGGATGCTAATAGGAGGAATATTATAGGGTATAAATAGGTAGAAAATTCGCAATGTTTGGTTCAATATTAATGTTTTCATTAGCAAATATAGCTAATGCTTTTATAACAGATGTAAATCAATATACAATATTAAGATTTATAGCAGGTATAGGCTTAGCTGGACAATTAGGATAAGCTATAACATTAGTTTCTGAATTAGCAGAAAAAGAAAAAAGAGGATACTATAACTCAGTTATAGCATCATTAGGACTATTAGGAGCAATATTTGCATCTTTATTGTCCTTTGTCTTACACTGGAGAATTATGTACTTTACCGGCAGAATCTTAGGCTTAGCTCTATTATTTCTTAGATATTATACCTTAGAAAGTAATATCTTTCAAATTCAAAAAAATAAAGATTCTTTATTATCCATAACTAATAACTATAAAGATTTTATAGCGTATATAAAAAAATAATAGATATAACATATAGATATATAAAAATACTGTTAATAGGGATCCAAATCTGGTTTGTTTTTAGTATATTATTAACTTTTTCTCCAGAAGTATCCCAAGCAACAAATAAAGGATTTATAGCGAATGCTGCTATTAGCCTAATGCTCGGATATATTGGGGTTTCATTTGGAGATATCTTAGCAGGAATAATGTCTCAAAAACTAAAAAGTCGAAAAAAACCTATCTTTATCTTTCTTATTCTACTTTCTATTACTATCATACTCTATCTTCATCTTAGCTATAATTTAATAATATTTTATTTATTTAATCTTATGTTAGGGATTTTAAGTGGTTATTGGGTTCTGTTCTTAACAATAGGTGCAGAAGAATTCGGTACTAATATCAGATCAACAGTAGTAAATACATTACCAAATTTTGTTAGAGGTTCTGTTTACTTAATAGTACTCTTATTTAAAACCCTTAAAGATAGCTTAGGTTTTATAAATACTACATTAATTATAGGATTCTTTTTTATTTCCTTAAGCATTATATCTCTTATATTTATAAAGGAAACCTTTGCTAAAGACCTTAACTTTTATGAATAAACCTAAATTTTAAAATCCCTACTATTAATAAAATAAAAGGTAACAAAAATAAAATATAAACTAAATTAAAAACAATCAAAAAATTACTATAAGGTTTATAAACTATACTCAAAACATAGTTCCCCTTAGGAATAACAATCCCCTTAACTAACCCATTAACCTTAACTATAGGTACCTCAATCTCAGAATTATTATCCTTTTTTAAATATGCCTTAAATCCTTTAAAATATAAATTATTAACAACAATAAATGAATCAGAAGAAGAATTTAAACTTATTTTTATTTCTCCATTTTTTATACTATTAATCTTAAAATTATAAATTTTATCGCTAAAATTAGTATCTAAAACATATTTTTTA
>JBMFOW010000169.1:0-2588 GCA_049969455.1 bacterium
CATTAAATTTTTATTTTTTTTAGTAATATATTTTAAAAACTTATTTAAGTTATTATTTTGTTTATAAAAATCATTTAGTTTAGATAAATATAAATCTAATAAAATTATTTTTTTATTTTTTATAAAATAATTTATTTGATTTTTTAAAATTTTATCTTTTTTTATTATTTCATTTAGTTTTGAATTAATAATATTTTGTTTATTAATTAAATCATTCAATATGTAATTCATAACCTAATTCATTTTTTTTAGAAATAATAATTCTTTTAGCTTTACCTTTATATTTTATTCTATTATAAATAGCAAAGAGTAAATTCTTAGCGTTTTGTGATAATTTTTTTCCATAGATATCTAATATTTGATTCTTTATTTCTTCAAATTGTTCTAAAGTGTTAGCAAGTATTAATTTTCTATATAATACATTTTTATAAGGGCTATCATCTAGATACATAGGTAAATCACTAACTATTTCTGGAAGACTTAAATTATTTTGATTATTAACATAATTACTTAATAATTTTAGATATTGTATAATACCAATTTTATCGATAAATCCGGATTGTTTTTTAGATAGCAAAGTACCAGGACCTCTCATCTCTAAATCTTTTAAAACTACTTCATAGTTACTTATATTTTCTTTTTCAAAGAAACTTATTCTTTCAAATGTTTTTGTATTAACCAGTTCTTCAGGAAACAATATATAACAATAACCCTGAGTACCTTGTCTTGATACTCTACCTCTTAACTGATATATCTGACTTAATCCCAATAAATGAGAATTATCTATTATCATTACCTGACAATAAGGATTATCTAAACCAGACTGAATTAATGTAGTTGATAATATTAAATCATATTTCTTATTTATAAAATCTATAAATATTTTTTCAATCATTTTTTTAGGTAATTTTGAATGCAAAATATTCATCCTTACCTTGATATTATTTTTATCAAAATATTCTAAAAGATATCTATAAAGTAAATAGAGCTCATCTATTTTATTATTAACGTAATAAATCTGATTTTTATAATATTCATTATTATGATATTTACTTTCCTGATAATCTTTTGTATTAAATAAATGTTTTAAAATAAGAGATAATATAATATCATATGCATTTTTACGATCTTTAAAATATAATAAAAATACAAAAGGAGGTTTATAATTCGAAGGAGGAGTTGATATTATAGTAGTATCTATTAATGAATTAATAGATAAAAACAAAGTCCTTGGGATAGGGGTAGCACTCACCATTAATAAATGAGATTATATAAATATTTCTTTAATTTTTTCCTTAAAAAGTAATCCCAATAAGTGTTCTTCATCTATTATAACTAATCCAATTTTTGAATATTCATTAGAAATAGGCTTTAATTTATCTAAATCCAAATTAGTAGAAACTAATAATAAAGCATTATCATTTTCTATAAAATCTTTTAAATTTTTATGAGAATCCTTTTCAATAGAACAATAAAGTTTAACAGAATCAGGTAAATATTTATTAAATCTATTAAAAAATGTGTTATAATGTTGATAAGCTAAAACAGTAGAAGGTACTATAAATAATACTTTATATTTATTACCAATAACTCTTGCAATTGCTCTTATTAAAACCTCTGTTTTTCCATAACCGGTATCACCTATTAATAATCTATTTGAAGGGGTTTGTGATTCTAAATCTTTTAATACCTCTTCAATTGCTTTTAATTGATCTTTAGTTTCTTGATAAATAAAATCCTTAGCTACTTTTTCTTCTAATTCAGTTTTAAAAAAACTAAATCCTTTAACTTTTAATCTATTAGCATTTATTTTTAAAATAGTATCAGCTAAATCCTTTGTTTGTAAATATAAATCCCTTATTTTTTTATTCCATTCAGATAAAGAAGGTCTGGATAAAATTTTTTCTTTTAAAGCTTGGCTAACTTCTCTAGAAGCTATATATCTATGAATACTAACATTTTCTATATTTAAATAAACTTTTTTATTATTTTTAAATAAAACCAATGCCATATCTTTATGCATTCCTGGTTTTATCTCAACGTTTTTTATTCCTAAATATATTCCAATACCTAAATTATCTACAACTACTAAATCCCCTTCTTCAAATTTATCTATATCTATTATAAAATCCCTTTTTATGTTTTTATTACTAAAATCATTAAAAAATAATCCTTTAACATCAGCTTCAGTTATAACAACAATCTTTTCAATTTCATCTACAAAACCACCAAACAATTTTAATTCCTTTATTATTTCAATTTTTAATCCATAAATACTATTAAAAATATCTTGATTAAATTCTAAAAAATCTTCCAAAATATCAGAAATCAAAATAATAGTATAATCTTTAAATTTATTTTTAATATACTCAGATAATATACTTTGTTTTAATGCTAAAGAAGGCAAATTATTAAAATTATTTATAAAATCTTTTATATCTGCCATAATTAAGTTAATTTATTTAGTTTATTTTTATAATACTCATATAAGTTTTCTAAATCTTGTCTCGTATATTTTTTAGATAACTCTTTTTGTTTAAGTTTCTCTTGAAACCATTTTACACTATTTTCTTTAATTAGTTTAGCAT
>JBMFOW010000170.1:0-2570 GCA_049969455.1 bacterium
GGAGTTTATTTTTCTCTTGTTCTAATTTTTTCTTTTTAGTTTCAATAGTTTGTTTATCTACATTTTTTCCTTTAAGTTCATTTATGAATTGATTTTGAAGTTCTTTTAATTCAGATTTTAATATATTTTGAGCTTCTTGATTTAGTTCTTGCTTAGATTCATTAGCAACTTGTTGAAGCTGAACTTTTCCCTTTAATCCTAAGGTTATATCAAAATCAGCAATATTGCTTATATTATCAAATATTTCTTTACCCTTAGATAAGAACTTTCCAATTTTACCTAATTTTTCAAGCTTATTACCTATTGCATCGCTAATTAATTCTAATATACCAAATCCAAAAGATCCAAAAAATTCAAGTAACCAGGTATTAGTATTCAAAGCAGCTCCTCTTTGAAGTTCATGAATATCTCCTATACCAAGTCCCTTTGAAATACCAATAGTACCAGTTATTGAATCGTATCCATTATAAACACTTAATGATAAACTTTCACCAGCAGAAGCCCCAACATTAAATCCTACTTTAGCACCTTCTTTATAAACAATATATTCATTTCCATCTTTGTCAATTCTTTGGGTTTTTCCTGCACTTACATCAAAAGCTCCTTCATAACCTACTTCTGCATAACCTTCTACTTCAGCTTTTATCCCACTATTATTACCCATTTCATATTGGCGAGTACCTTTAACTTTAACTTGACTTTTTGTACTAAATTGATCATCTTCTATTTCTTCCTTAGGTATTAAATTTTTAGTATCTATACCCCAAGAAGCAAAACTATTCCCTCTTTTAAAAAGAATATCTTGTTCAAAATTGTCTTTATCTTGATATTTATTACCTTTTAATTTTGTTCTTTTACCATGATAGTAAGTTTCATCACTAACTAAAGAATTATTTTTAACATTACTTTTATTAGAATTACTTTTAGTATTACTTTGAACTGTATTTTGTTTAGAGTTGCTTCTTGTAGTATTAGTTCTTGTATTATTGGTTGTTCTATTTCTATCAGTACCAATTCCAGTATTAGTATTTCCAGTATTAGTATTACTTGGATTTTTTTCGTCAGATTTTTTTGTATTATTAGTTTTTGCTTCATTCGAAATGTATGGAGAATAATCTATATAATTTTGGTTAGAATTATCATAAATATTACTATTAGTAGCATTATCATTTGATTTAACATTTGTTTCATAATTTGTTTCATAATTTGCAAAATTATAATTACTTAAATTATTATTAGATAAATTATTATCAGAATTTAAATTATTATTATTAATTTGAAGTAATAATAAATATAATAAAATTCTTAAGATTAAATTAAGTTCATTTAAATCATTAGTAAATATAAGTGAATTATTAAAAGTTAAAATAGTATTATTAGTACCCAAAGCCTGATTATAATAATTTATAAGCAATTCTTGATATTGAATTCTTAGATTAAGATTAGATAAAATATTTTGATTAGAAACTTCAGTTACTGGATTATAATTTATAGTACTTAAATTAATGTTAGATATTAAACTTTTAGAACTAATATAATTAAAATTACCGTAACTATCATTTAAATTATTTATCATACCAAAAATTTCCCTCTATCTTTTCTAATTGCACTTTATATCATCTATTATTTTTAAAAAAATTGTAAAAAATTTAAAATAAAAATGTAAAAAAATTATTAATAATTGAAAAAAAATATTTAATTTTTTTTACTTTTGTATATTAATATATTGTTAATGAATATAAAAAAGTGGGGGGTAAAAAAGAAATGATTATAAATAATAATAATATAATAATTAATAACTACTATACTAATTCAATAAACAATAATTTAATTAATAATAATAACATTATTCAAAATAATTTAATAAATCTTGATTATAATACACTTAATAGCATTCAACAATTATTAATAAATAATTTTTCAGCAGCATTAGATTCCAGCAATTTGATTGCAAATGAAAATCTAATAATGTTATTATTTTCTTTATTAAATTATTTAATGTTAAATAACTTAAATAATCAAATGAATTTAATTTTACTATTACTAAGTATTTTACAAATGTATAACAATAACGGATTACCAAACTATAATCCATACTTACCAAATACCACTTATTACAATCCATACTTACAAGATAATCCATACTTACAAGACAATTCTTATTATCCAAATCAATATCAATACTCAAATCCATACAATAATAATTACGAATATAATAACTATAATCCATACTATAACCAATATGATAATCAATATGAACCAAATAATTATAACAATTATGCAAATTCTTCAAATAATAATCCACAAATTTATACTTCAAGAGAACGCTTTAGAAGAGAATTTTCAAGAGAACATACAACAAATCTAGGAAATAGTGGTAAATTTAGCCATGATTTTAAAGCAGGTATAAAAGGAAATAGAGAAATAGAAATAGGAGAAGAATACTTTAAAGAAGAAAGAGAAACTTCCGTATATGCAGAAGGAGGAGCAGGCGTTAAATATGGAGATTTTTCAGTATATGGTAGGGGGAAATTCAATGCTAACGCTAAAAGTAAAACAGAATCTACAAG
>JBMFOW010000171.1:0-2537 GCA_049969455.1 bacterium
CTCGTTATAAGGGACACAATAGGGTGTCTAAACTCACTCGAAGCCTCGTATCTGTAATGCGAGGTAGTTCACTTAAAATAAATGGACTAAAAAGATTTTTAAGATAAGATTTAGTAAAAGTTATATAAGTTGCTTTTGGTTGTATAAAATTAATTAGAATTGTAGTAAATAAATAACTCTGGGAAAAGAAAAATAGAATAGAGTAATGGAAACATTTTCTAATTTTATTAAGTATTGAAATTAATTTGTTTTGGATAATATATGATAACAAAAGAAATTAATAAAAATATTAAATTATTTCAAGATTTGTATGATAAAGAATTATTAAATTATTTTATAAGGAATTTTCCTAATTTAAATAGAACTATTATTTTATTTGGTAATTCTCTAATTTATAAGATAAATACTGTTAATAAGATAAAAGAAAATTTAATTAATTTTAATATAAATAGTGAATTAGTTATATTAGAAAATAATGTTTCTATGGATAAAGTAAGGTATTTATTGAATTTTGTTAATTTGAAATCGCAAGATTTTAAAATAGTTTTTATAGATTTAGATGTTTTAAATACATATTCATTAAATGCACTTTTGAAAACTATAGAAGAACCTCCTAATAATGTGATATTTTTTTTATCTAAATCTAATTATTTTGTTTTACCAACTATTTTGTCTAGATCCTCTAAATTTAACGTTGTTCCCAAAACTGAAGAAATAGTTAATTTATTGATAAAAAAAGTAAATTTATCATTAAATTTAGCTGAGTTTATTTCATTTGGATTAGATAATTCTTTAGAAGATATTGAGTACTTTATTTCTAATTTTATTAATAATTCTAAGAAGAATAAAAATATAATAGAAATTAATGAAGATTTTTATAATTTATTTTTTATGTTTTTAAAATTGAGTGATTATAGTATAAATGATTTTATAGATTTTTCTGAGTTATTTTATAAAAAATATGAATCTTTTTATACATTTAAAATTATTAATAAATTCATAAGTTTATTTTTTAGGGATTTATTTATTTCTTTTTATAATGATTATTTTAATCAAAAGGTATTTTTTAGTGTGATTTTTAGAGATTGGGATAATTTGATTTTTAATTTTAAATTAGATAATAATTCTTTTTTATTAAGAGTTTATGAATTTTTAAATAAGTTAATAATATTTAATAATAAACAAAATTATATCAAATTTAATAAACGTATTTTATATACTTTTTTAGTTTTAAATGTTTATGAAATTTTAAGGAATTTTTATTATGGAAATTATAAAGATAATTATTATTAAATTTTTTATGTTTAGTATTCTTTTTTTTGGTAAAATATTAATAAAAAGTAAAAAAATTCTTTTATTTTTTTTAAGTTTCGTTTTATTTTTTAAAATTCTAGTATATTCAAAAATTTTGGTGTGCTCACAGGATTTAGGAGGTTTAGAAAAAAATGTTAATAATAATGAATTTATATTAGAGCCAGTTTTAATGTTTTTTTCTAATTCTCCTGAGTATGTTAATCAAAATGGGTATTTAATTAGTGGTTATATTTCTGCTTTTACTCCTACTTTAATTTATTTTTATCATCTCAATAATTCTGAAATTTATAAACAATTAGTTATTAAATTTTATAATAATGGAGTTAATGAAGTTTATATTGATAGTTTATTTAGTAATGGGAATAATTATTTTAAAGTAGGAGCTGATATTAATAATAAAATGTTAAAAAATTTTAATCCTGTTTATTTTTCTTTTGAAAATGAGTATGTTATTAAAATCCCTTTTAAACAAAAAGAATTATTATCTGGATTTATATGGATATTTAGTAATAATGGTATTAATTTTGAATCTTATGTTTGTGAGGATAAATTAGATTATAGATATTTGCTTAAGACTGATAATAAACATGTTAAAGGTATATTTGGAATCAGTAGGATTTTAACTTATTTACCAAAAGATCAGGATATTATAGTAGGTGATATTCCATTAGTAGGTATTGAATCTAATATGTTATTAAAAGGTACATATAAGGTGATGTATCACTTTGTAGTTAAAAGGAGTGGTAATATTTATTTTAATCCAAGGGGTGGTCCAAGTAGGCCATCTTTTGTTATTTTTAATGGATTTAACTATTGTTGTTTTACTCAAAGAAATGTATTTAAGGAATATACTGAAAATAAGCTAACTGAAAATAATAATTATATAGTTGAATTTATTACAATTCCTGAAGGGGCTTCTTATTACCCAGTTAGATTCTTAATTAAATAAAGAATTAAATAAAAAATTATGGAACTAATTAATGTTTTATTATTTATATACTTAATAACTATATTTTTAGAATTATTTTCTATTTATTATATTTATAGGATTGATGGAGTTAGTTTAGTTTTTTTAGTTAATTTCTTGTTTTATTACTATTTATCTCTTAAGAATAAGTTTATTGATAATATTGTATTGTTAATTGTTGTTCTTATTGTGAGTATTTTGATTTTTGTTATTAAAGAATTTTTAATTAATTTTAATGTACCTAATTACCTTAGAT
>JBMFOW010000172.1:0-2506 GCA_049969455.1 bacterium
TATAAAAAATATTACTTACAATATTATCTATTAATTTCTTATTTAAATCATAATTATCAATAATTAAATGAATAGCAAAAATACTTAAAACTAAATAAGGGAGAGAATTTTGCAAAGGTACAAAATCAACATGTGAAACAATAAATCCACTTAAACCAAATAATATTCCAGACATAAAAGCCAAAACTTTTGATATTAATTTATTATCCTCTACTTTAGAAATTAAATAAAAAGAATAAAGAAAGGCAAAAAACTCAGCCATTACAAAATGTAAAAATATACCCAAATTATACCCTACATACGGATCTAAAAACTTAAAGATAACCAAATTAAAAGGATAAAATGCTCCACTTTGAATTATCCCTAAAAAAGGTAATCCTAAAGCTTGATTATCAAACCATAATGGAATAATATCTCTTTTTAAATTATTAGATAAAAATACTCTTAAAGGCAAAAATTGATTATAAGTATCCGCACTACCTATTACATAAAAATTAGCTAAATTAAAACTTTTTAACCAAGCTTGAAAAACAGGATATAAATAAATAAAAGTTATAAAAACATATAAAACCAAAACTTCTAAATGATACTTACATAAAAATCTAAAAAAAGCTAAAATAAAGCTAAGATTTTTTTTTAACATAATTTATTAGTCATTGATTTGTAGTACTTGCCAAAAAGCTTCTTGAGGAATAGGTACTTTACCAACAGTTTTCATTCTTTTTTTACCTTCTTTTTGTTTTTCTAATAATTTTCTTTTTCTAGTTACATCTCCACCATAACATTTAGCTAATACATCTTTTTTTAAAGGCTTAACACTTTCAGAAGCTATAACCCTAGAACCAATTGCAGCCTGAATTTTGTATTCAAACAACTGCCTCCCTATTGTTTCTCTTAACTTTTGAACTATTTTCCTTGAAATATAATAAGCCTTATCTTCATGAACTATAAAAGATAATGCATCTACTTTTGTATTATGAACCAATATATCCACTTTAACCAAATCAGATTCCCTATATTCTAAAAACTCATAATCAAAACTTGCATACCCCTTAGAATAAGATTTTAATTTATCATAAAAATCTACAATTATCTCACTTAATGGAGCTTCTATATCTAATATTAATAAATTCCCTGCTTTTTCAGTATGAATAACTTGACCCCTTTTATCCTGAATCAATTTTAATATTTCATTTAAAAATTCATGAGGTAATATTATTTTACCCTTTATATAAGGCTCTAAAACCTTTTTTATCTTTTTATTATCTGGCCATAAAGCTGGAGAATCTATCTCCAATTCCTGATCATCCTGAGTTACTAACTTATATTTAACAGTAGGAGTAGTAGCTACTATATTTAGATTAAAATGTCTTTCTAATCTTTCCTGAACTATTTGCATATGTAAAACCCCTAAAAACCCACACCTAAATCCCAAACCTAAGGCTAAAGATGATTCTTTTTCATAATATAAAGCACTATCATTTAGCTTTAATTTAGCAATAGCTTCTTGTAAATTAAGATAATCATCACCATCCGCAGGATAAAACCCACAAAAAACCATAGGCTTTGGAGCTTTAAATCCTTTTAAAGGTTCTATATCTGCATCATAATAAGTTACAGTATCACCTACCAAAGTATCCTCTAAACTCTTTATGTTAGCACAAAAATATCCTACTTCCCCAGCTCTTAATTCACTTACTTCCTTATAAAAAGGCATAAAAACTCCAACTTCCGAAACCTCATAAACCTTATTATTAGATAAAAACTTTATTTTCATCCCTTTCCTTATAATTCCATCAAACAATCTTATATACACTATAACACCTTTATAACTATCATATACAGCATCAAAAATTAAAGCTTTCAATGGCTTATCAATATCTCCTTCAGGATTAGGAATATCACTTATTATTCTATTCAATAAAACTTCTACATTATACCCAGTTTTAGCACTTACATGTATAAAATCTTCATAGGGTATTAATAATATATCCTCTACTTGATTCTTTACAAAATCTATATTATAATTAGGTAAATCTACTTTATTAAAAACTGGAATTATTTTTAAATTAGAATTAAGTGCTAATAAATAATTAGCTAAAGTCTGAGCTTGTACTCCTTGAGTTATATCAACTAATAATATAGCCCCTTCACAACTTGCTAATGCCCTTGATACTTCATAACTAAAATCCACATGCCCCGGCGTATCTATTAAATTCAAAACATAACCATTATACTCCAATCTCACAGGATGAGATTTTATTGTTATTCCTTTCTCCCTTTCTAAATCCATCCTATCTAAAAACTGTTCCTCTAATTTATTTTTATCAACTAAATTAGTTAACTCTAAAAATCTATCAGCTAAGGTAGATTTACCATGATCTATATGCGCTATTATAGAAAAATTCCTTATTTTTTTTATATAGTCTCTCATAAGTATTACCATTCTTAAAAAGAGCCTAGTTTCCCCATACCCCCTTTTTTATATTTTTTTATTTTTTTTAAC
>JBMFOW010000173.1:0-2476 GCA_049969455.1 bacterium
CCATATAATTATCGTTATATTCCATATAACTTACGTTATGAAACTAATATTTTAAATGATTTTTTTATTGCTTTTCAGTTTAGGTTAAATAATTTAAAATTTATTAATTTAAATATTTTAGCAGATATTTTTGATAATTATTTTTCTGTTTTTTCTAAAAATTTAAGAGAGTTTTCTGTTAATGGATTTATTTTAGATTCTAAAAAATTAATCTCATATAATTTTCTTTATAAACTTGATTTTTCTTTTAATTTTGATATTTTTAATAAAAAAATTAACAATTTTTATTTGTTTATAGATAAATTATATTTAGATTATAGATTGTTTAATGAAAATTATGTTTCTTTATTTTTAGATAAATTTTTTATAAAATATCAAAAACCTTTTAATATAGTTGAGTTTATAAAATTATTTAATAGTAAAAAAAGTAATGCTGTTTTTATTTTTAGTAAATATTTTATGAATAAATTTTTGTTAAACAATAAAACTTTAATCCTTGGAAATATTAATTTAAAATATTTTTATTATAAAAATAAAAAAGGGAGTTTAAATGAATTTAATTTATTTACTTATAAATTGTTTAATGATAATTTAAAAATTTTTGCTAATATTTTTAATAATTTTAGTAATTTAAATATTAAATTAAATATTATTTCTAATAATAAGAATTATGTATCAAAGGGAGTAATATATTTTGATAATAAGTACTTTTTATTTAATAATTTGTATGCTAATTTTGATATAGATTTATTATTAAATTCTAATAGTCTTTTAATTAATAGTGCACATTTTAATGGTAATTTCTTAATAAATAATAGAGAGTTAAACAAAAATAATTTATTTAATTTTGCTATAAAAATAGAGGAACTAAAGGATGTTTATCTTTTGAATTTAGTTTTAAATTATAACATTGATACTAATATTGATTATTTTAAATTTAATTTACTTACTACTATTGATATTAAAGATTTTAATAAAGGTATAAAAGATTTTATTGATTTATTTAAATTAAATATTCCATTACGTTATATTCCATATAACTTGCGTTATATTTCATATAACTTATGTTATATTCCATATAACTTGCGTTATAACAATTTTAATAATTTTAAATTTAGTTATTCTAATTTATTTAATAAGCTTTTAAGTAAATATAACAAGGTGTGGCAAAAAACTTATTTTACTTTAGCTTTTGATAATAAATTTTTAGATATATTAAGTTATTTAAAAATTAATTATGGTTTTGATTTTCTTAAATTTATATATTTAAAAGATTATAAATTTAATTTAATTAAGACTCCTGAAATTTTTTCAATTAAATTAGATTCAATAAATAATAATGCATTGAATTTTAATTTTAATCTTAGTAGTAATAGAAAAGATACTTTTTTATATTTAAATTATGTATTTGATAAATTTAAAATATTTAATTTTTCATTTAGAATAGATAGTTATTCTTTACTTTATTTACCTAATTTGTTAAGTATTAATAATAAAAATATTGATCTTAGTTTTAATGTTTATCCGTTTAGTATAAATTTAATTAGTATTTATTCTGATATGTTATTTAAATTTTCATTTTTTTATGATTTTTCTAACGCAGGTTATATGGAATATTCTGATTCTGAAAATAGTTATAATATACCTATTTTTAGTTTTAATTATAATGGTTCAGTTTTTATAGATAGTTTAAAGAAAATTAGCAAAATAAAGATTAATTCTATTAAATCTAATATTAATTTAAAAAATTTATATGTATTTACTTTTAATAAGTTTAAGATAATTGATTTATCTTTTAATAATGATTTAGAACTTAAATTTGAAAACTTTTATATTAACATAAATGAATTATCTAATAAAGATGGAGTTTATAAAACTTTAGATAATTTATTAAAAACTAATAATTACTTTGATTTAGGAATTGATTGTAATTTTTATTTTGTTAATAATCAAAATTTAAATTCTGAAAAAATTTATTTAGCTTCTTTTAATAAAGTTGAAATTAAATTAGATAAAGGTAAATATTTTACTGATTTTGATTTAAATATTCCTATTAGTTTACTTAAAATTATTCCTTACTTTGAAAAATATTTTAAATTAAATATTAAGAATGATACTTTAGATAATTTCTTAAATTCTATTTTTATTTCACTTAAATCTAATAATTTATGTTTTGATAAAAATGAGATTTATAAATTAATTAATAACCAAAGCTTATTTGATTTTGTAACTTTTATTTCTGATAAATTTGATATTAAAATCTATGGACTTTATTTTTATTATAATTATGAAGCTAATATTAATTTTTTATTTAATAAAAATTATAATTTTGATTTAGATATAAAATTATTTGAAAATAATAATGAATTTGCTTTTATTAAAATAAGTGATATTGATTTTAATAATATAAATCTTAAAAATATTTTAAGTAAATCTGAAATTTATATACAAAAATTTCAATTAATTGATAAAATGT
>JBMFOW010000174.1:0-2441 GCA_049969455.1 bacterium
AGTTGATTTTTATGAAACATTATAATAGATCTAATCCTAATAATTATAATAAAAGTAATTTTGGTAATCCTAAGAAGCAAAACGATCTTCAACAATATAATTATATATTTTCAAATGATAATATTAAAGTAAATTTTTTATCTAATAAAAGAGATTTACCAAAAAATTTTCAGGAAAATTTTAAAAATAATATACAATTTTATAATACCAAAAAAAATATATCTAATTTTGATTCAATTCCTTTATTATTATCTAAATATATTCCATTAGAAAAAGATTCTCGTAATAAAAATAGTTTAGATATAAAAATTGATACTACTATAAAGAAAGCTTTCTTATATGTTTTAGTTAATAGTTTTAATGATAAATTTAAAAAAGATAATAAAGTTTTACTTTATAAGATTAATCAAAATAAAGATATATTAGATTATTTATTAAATCAGGGGTATATAAAGGTAATAGATGATACTTTTATAACTGATTCTAGGTTAATAATAGGTTTAGGTAGTCATCATGTTTTAGAAACTTCATTAACTTTAGATCATTTATATGGAATCCCATTTATTCCTTCATCTTCTATAAAGGGATCTCTAAGAGCTATCTACTTTTGGAATTTGGTTTATTATATTTTTGATAACCAAAATTTACAAAATATTAATCAAAAATTTATAGAAAAACTACAAAAAATATTTTATGAATCTTTTCTTTTTGATTATATAAATGATAAAGATTATATAAATGATAAAGATTCCAAATATTTAGATTTTTTAAAAAAATTAGGAGTTAATGAAGAGTTTAGTTTTATTTTTGAATTATTAAATGAAGATAATAAACAAGATACTAAAAATTATAATGAATTCATTTCAAAAAATTTAGATAACATAAGAAATTATTTAATAAAAGTATTTTTATTATTTGGTACTCAGGATTTTAGAGGATTATTAATGTTTTTAGATTCTTATCCAGATAATTTTCAAAATAATTTATTTGATTTAGATATAATGAATACTCACTATCAAAAATATTATATGTCAAATGAAGTTCCAGGTGATTGGGAAGAACCTATACCTATATTTTTCTTAACTGCTTCTAAAGGAATACCTTTTAAATTTAATATACTTTTTGATTCCTATAGAGCTAAAAAATTAATAGATTATTTTTCTAAAGAATCTAATGAACTTCCTAATAGTTTAAATAATATTATAAAAAATATTTTATCTCAATTAATTCAAAATGATACTAATAATTTAAAAAATGAATTAAAGGAAATGATTAATATATTATTAAAGGATATTGGTATAGGTGCTAAAACAAGATTAGGATATGGATCCTTTAAAACAAAATAAAAAAATAAAATATTATGAATACTGATTATGGAATAATACATTATTTTTATAAACAATTTGGAAAATTAGATCCAAAAAAATTTATTATAATTTTATTATTTATAATTTTTTCATCTTGGTTAGCTGATGGATTATATCAATTAATTTTATTTATTCTTTCTCTATTTTTTAAACAAATTAAAATTGAAAATATCTTATTAATTGTTATTCAATTTATTTTATCATTAGCTTTTTTTATTTGGCTATATTTTAAGATAAAAGAAAATTTAGATAAATTGGATAAAATAAAATACACAGTAAAGAAAGTTGTACCTAAGGATTTAAAAGCTATTATAATTTTTTTAAGTAAGCCTAATTTTAATTTAGATTTATTAAAAAATATAAATTCTATAAATGACTTTAAAAAAGAAGAAATAAAAAATAAAAAAATAAATTGGGAAGTACCTGCTATTGTTATCTATAAAATTCTAAATGAATTAAAAAAAGATATAAAAATAATATATGTGATTTTATCATATGAATCTAAAGAATATTTTATAGATTTTAAAGATTTTATAAAAAGAATATTAGAACTAAAAGAAATTGAAATTTTAGCTAATGAAAATCCAATTGATTTTGAAAATTTAGAAACTACAATAGATACTATAGATAAAGCATATGAATTATTAAATCATAAAGGTTTAAAAAATAATCAAATATTAATAGATATAACGGGAGGACAAAAAATCCAATCTACTGCAGGTGGATTCTATGCTTCTTCTTACGATAGATACTTTTGTTATCTTTCAACTAATACTAAAGAATTACATATTTTTGATGTTACCCACTATTTTGAATAATTTATTAATATTAAATAAAAAAGGAGGAGTAATATATGAGTTTTAATAATGATAATAATAATAATCTTAATAAAAACAATAATGATATTTGGTTAATAAAGGTTTTAGCATTTTTACATGACCCATTAAATAAATTAGAAAACTTATATAAACATGCAGAAATTGCTAAAGAATTAAATGAAATATTAATAAAAGATTATGAAATCAATTTTAGAAAATACAGCTCAAAAATAAACTTAGCAGATAGAATAGCATC
>JBMFOW010000175.1:0-2407 GCA_049969455.1 bacterium
GAAATAGAAGCTGAACAAAGTTTATCTATATCTATGCCAGAGTTATTAACAGTTATTAAAGTTATCCCTGAAAAATTTGATATGATTGAAAATGAAGAAATAGAAAGGATTGGTATGGAAATTGCTATGGAGTATGAAAGATTAAATTGTAGGGTCCCTGAGGATGTTTCAAAAGAAAATCTTGGATTTGATATACGTTCAAAAGGAGAAAATGAAATTAGATATATAGAAGTTAAAGCAAGAGCTATTGAAGGGGATATTGCTTTAACTCCTAATGAATGGATTAAAGCTCATAGATTTGGAGATCAATATTATCTTTATATTGTTGCTAATGCTAAAACTAATCCTGTTCTTTATATTATACAAAATC
Source organism: bacterium (assembly GCA_049969455.1). GTDB lineage: Bacteria > DRYD01 > DRYD01 > DRYD01 > DRYD01 > CAKZQG01. The sequence goes on from JBMFOW010000175.1 coordinate 371, forward strand.
CTTCTAAGAATTTAAAAGCTAAAGAAATGATAGAAATCGTTAGATTTATTATCCCAGTTAATGAATGGAAAGATAAAAAAATAGAAACCTGGAAAAAATAATATTAAAAAAAGAATTTCTTTTATTTTCTGGAGGATTATTTTTAGTGTTTGGAATTTCAAAAGATTGGAAATATTTTTTTTGGTCTCAAAAAAGTTATATATATGGAGGGGTAAAATTTGGATCTGGAAAAGTTTTTTGGGTTCTAAAAAGTAGTATATATGCATGAAAAAAAAATAAAAAATGTGTTTTTGTAATTGCTTATAAGGGGCTTGTTGGAGGTGTAAATATGAGTGAAATTAAAAAAATAATGAAATTGAAGAGATTTTGAACTTTCTTAGGAATTATGATAAGGTAGTTGCGGTATATCTTTTTGGCTCGTATGCTAAGGGTAATCAAAAACCTATAACGAAGGATGTATTCCTGAAGTTATATAACATATTTCTGATATAGATTTAGCGGTAATATTGAAGGATTTTAATAAGCAGGATGAAGCAGAAATTGGTAGTATTTATAACGAAAGTTATATGTTAATATTCTAGAAAAATAGATCTTGTATTATTTCATAGATTACCTTTGCATATACAATTTGAAATATTTAAAAATGGTAAAGAACTTTTCGTTAAAGATGAAGATTACCTTTTGGAATTAAAATTAACAGTTATTAGAAACTATCTCGATTATTCTAGAACCTTAAATTTTATAGCTTCTGAAATTTTGAAATAAAATGAAAATTTTTAAATAAATTATTTTAGAATAACAAAATGTAAATTTTCTATGAGATTAACTGAAAGTATAACAAAAAGAAATTTTTGAGTTAATTTATAAAAATAAAATTATTACTAAAAAGGAGCTAATGTATGCTAAAAGATTAATATTTTTAAGAAATTTAATCGCTATTCTTAAAAAAACATTACTTAAAAATTGTTATATAAAGGATTTTGTTTTTTATTGTTTAAATAGTTATTAAAAGTATAATTAGATTTTTTTGATATATTTTAGCTTATTTAAATAAAATCTTAATTTTAAATAAAATATATTTAAACAAGTAGGGGGTTTTTAGAATGAATGAATATAAAAGGAGTTTTATAGAAGAGAGTTTTCCTATAAAAGAAGTAAGTGAATTTTCAGCTAAGGAAAAAAATATAAGACATGGGCATATTTCTACACTACATATTTGGTGGGCAAGGCGTCCTTTAGCATCCTCAAGAGCTACAAGTTATGCAGCATTAATCCCTGCTGCTAAAAATTTAGAAGAATGGGAAAAAACTAGACAGTTTATTATTGAACTCTCTAAATGGGAAAACTCTTTAAATTATAATTTAATAAAGAAAGCAAGAGAAGATATATTAAAAGCAAATGATAATAAAGTTCTAAAAGTATTAGATCCTTTTGCAGGTGGAGGATCTATACCTTTAGAAGCATTAAGATTAGGTTGTGAAGTATATGCAAATGATTATAACCCAGTAGCAGTGTTAATGTTGAAATGTACTCTTGAATATCCTCAAAAGTATGGAAAACCAAAAAAGATCAAGGTAAAGGAAGAATTAGGATATGAACAAGAGAAAGAAGTGATTCCATTAATTGAAGATGTAAAGAAATGGGGTAATTGGGTATTAGAGGAAGCAAAAGAAGAGATTAAACAATTTTATCCAGAAGATAAGGATGGATTTATTTCAGTGGGATTTATATGGGCAAGAACAATACCTTGTCAGAATCCATCATGTAATTCTGAAATACCATTAATGAGACAATACTGGCTTGCTAAAAAGGATAATAAAAAGGTGTCCCTTTATCCGTATGTAGAAGGGAAGGAAGTAAAGTTTAAGATAGTAGGAGATGGATATGAGGGATGGCCTTCTAATTTTGATCCTGAAAAAGGGACTGTATCAAGAGCGGTAGCAGAGTGTTTAGTATGTGGTAGTGTAGTAGATGATAAGACAACAAGAAAATTGTTTCAGGAAGGAAAAGCAGGACAAAGAATGGTTGCCGTGGTTT
>JBMFOW010000176.1:0-2371 GCA_049969455.1 bacterium
ATATAAAATATAGCTAACACAGAAAAATCCCAAGTAATACCAAATTTCAGATAAAGTAATCCAAAAACTACTCCACTTATAAATTCAACAATAGGATATTGAATACTTATAGGTTCTTTACAATAATAACACCTACCCCTTAAAAATATATAACTAATTATAGGGATATTATGATACCACTTTATAGGCTTCCCACATTTAGGACAAAAACTACCCTTAAAAATAAAATCCATTTCCAAAGGTAGCCTATATATTAACACATTAATAAAACTTCCAAATATAATACCAAAAATAAAAATAATAAAGAAACTTATTCTCTTATCAACTGAATTTAATAAAATTTCACTACTTTTTATAATATACTTAATAAAATATAAAATATCATTAAAAAAATTAACTATCTCACTAAACATATAATTAAATTATTCTATTAAAAATAATTATTTCCTAGATTTAAAAATAAACCAAGGTAATTCATAAATTTTAATACTAAATATAAAAGTAAGGATAAAATAAATAAAAAAAGTAATAAAAAAAGAATAAACAGCTCCCCAAAGCCCAAAATATTTAATAAAATAATAATTCAAAAAAATACTAAAAATAGCAGTAATACCAGTTACTAGGGTCAAAATAATAGTCCTTTGAGTATATACTATAAAATATGAAAAAATATAATATAATGACTTAAAATAAAAAGCTATTATAATAATAAATAAAAAATCAATAACTTTAACAAAAGAAGAACCTAAAATATATTTCATTAAAAAAACAAAAATAAAATAAAATAATATGGAAATAAAAAGCAATCCAAATATATAAAGATAAATGATCTTAACTATTCTTTGTTTTATAGTAAAAGCTTTTTTAATTTCGTTGTTATTTAAAAGGTTATCAATAATAGATAAATTTTTATAAATCCAAGGAAAAAAAGCAGTATTAAATGAAGATGCTAACAAATCAATAAAGGCACCTAATTGAACACCTACACTAAAGATTCCTACATCATCTAATGATAAAAATTTAGCCATAATAAATCTATTAAAATAAAACATAATCAAGTAAAAAATAGAATAAAAAATCAAAGGAACTCCATAACTTAAAAGCTTAAAAATATAATCTTTATTTATTTCAAAATAAACCCAATTTTTAAATACAATATAATTACTAACAAAACCTAAAAGGATACTTAATAAAACCTGAGCTAAAATTCTGCCTTCCCATTTATAACCTAAAATAACAACAAATAAAATAACTAAAAAAAAAGTATCAAAGATCTAATTATACTAAAACTAACAAAATTCCATACTTTATTTTCCATTCTATATATACCAACTATAAAATTTATAATATTATCAAAAAAAATATTAATTGATAACAAAAATAACCAAAATAAACTTAAATGAGTATAATTAAAGATAATACTTTTAAATAAGTATAAAATAAAAAATATAACAAAAAATGAAATAATATTTAAAAGAATAATATTAAAATTAATTTTTTTTATAAGATCAAGATTTTCTTTAAACCAAATAGTAAAAATATAAGAATTAGAAGAAAAAGCAGCTAGTTGTGCAAGAAAACTATATAAAGTAGAATACATAGATAATATTCCATAATCATAAGGAGTTAAATACCTAGTTAAAATGGGTAATAATAAAAAAGGTATAACTACTCCAATAACGTTAGCAATAGTATATATAGAGCTTAACTTAAATAAATTAGACTTAAAAACTCTATTGATATATCCTAAAAAAGTGCTTAACATTAATAATAAAAATTATTATTAAAAAACTATTATTTAATTTTAATTCTGTAGTATTTTTTAATAGTAGCTTTTAAAACATTAATAGCTAAGGAAGCACAATTAGGCCTTAATAAATAAATATTATCACCTAATTCTTGCTTTATAAAATCTATATCTATATTTTCTACTTCTCTGAGATCTTTATTATTAATATGATACATTAATAAACTAGCAGATGCTTGACTAATAGTACATCCATTTCCTGTAAAACTTGCCTTTACTATATTATTTTCATTAACTTTTAAATAAATTTTAACAATATCTCCACACCCAGGATTTCCACCCTCAACTACACAACATCAAAATCCTCTAATTCTTTTTTATATGTCCTATCATTAGCTAATTCTATTATATCTTCTATTGTATATTTATTCATAATATTTATTTTCATAATATTTATTTTTATCTCCCTAAAGAATTCATCAAAAAATAATAAGTTCCTTTTAAAATATTATTTTTAAAATATTTAAAATAAAGGATTTTAATAAATAAAAAAGAAAATAATAAAATAGAGAAAAAATGAATTTTATAAAAAACCACTCTCTAAAACCTCGTATCTATGATACG
>JBMFOW010000177.1:0-2351 GCA_049969455.1 bacterium
AGATAAAAACATTAATATCCCTTTTATAAATATAGCAAAAAATATAGAAGAAATCGATCAAAAAATAGATATCACTAAAAATGAAAATAAAATATCAAGTATATCAAGTAGAGAAATAGAAGTATTACTAAACAAAGCTCAAAAATTTTATGAAAAAAAAGATTACGAAAACACTATTAATATCCTTGAAAATTTAATAAATTATTATGAATCAAAAACAATGATATATATTTTATCCAAATCATATTTTAAGTTAAAAAATATAGAAAAAGCTCTTTATTATTGTAATTATTATATAAATAAATATGGAAAAACAGAAAAAATTTTAAATCTATTAGGAGATATATATTACAGTATAAAAGATTATGTTAATTCATATGTAGTATTTAATGAATTATATAATTTAACAGATAACAATATTTACTTAGTTTTAGCAGCAAGGAGTGCTTTAAATTATGACCCTAACTTAGCTATTAACATACTTACTAATTTACTTCATCTATTTAAAGAATCAAAAGAAATAGATCCATTTTTTTATAAAATTTATAAATATTTAGGTTTAGCATATTTTAAAATAAGAAAATATGACCTAGCTATCTCTAATTTAAGTGAATATTTAAAATATATAAAAGATGACAGCACAATCCTCCCTTCTTTAATTAAATCTTATAAATTATTAGGTAAAAATATAGAATTAGCTAAAATATATTCTTCGATTTTAGATTATATAGAAGATATAGAAACCCTAAAAGAAGCAATGGAATTCTATATAGGGATATCCCAATATGAAAAAGCTATAGATTTAGGTAAAAAAATAATAGAAATAGAAAAAGATAATCTAAATATATACCAAAATTTATATATTGCAGCTAAAGCTGTTAATGATATAGATTCTTTAATTATAAGTATAGAAAACTTAATAAGACTACTAGGATACAATAAAGATTTAATTTACGAATTAGCCCAGGCTTATGAAAATAAAAACCAATATTCCAAAGCAATTAATATTTTATTAAACTTAATATTAGATGAAGAAGATTTTAATACAAAAATAAATTATAAAGAACATTTGGTAGAATTAATGATAAAAGCAAAAGATTACGAAAGTGCTTTAAATTTAATATTTGAATTAATTAGCATAAATTCAAATAATCCAATATATTATGAAAAAGCTGCTAATATTTATTATTTAATAGGTAAAACAGAAGAAGCTATCAAAAACTTAGAAACTGCACTGTCTATAGACCCTACTAATATAAATTACTATAAATTATTATCCAAAATATACTTACAAATAAATGATACTACTAACTTAATCAATATATTAAAAAAATTAATAGATTTTAACCCTAATGATATAGAAGCTTATATACTATTATCTAAAGTTTATCTAAACTTAAAAAATTACTTAAAAGCTTATGAAAATATAATATCAGCAAGATCAAAAGCATTCTCTTTAAATTTAGAATTCCCTCTATATGCTTATGATATATTAATAAAAATATTTCACAACTTATTTAAAAATCAAGATTTTGTTAATAAATTAAAAGAACTAATATTAGAAGTTAAATCAGAAAAAGAGATAGCTTATATATATTATCAATTAGCCTTAACTTACTGGATATATTACTCAGATAATATTAAAGCTCTAGAATACTCTAATAATGCTTATTTATATGCTAATAAAATAAATTTTTCACCTCTTAGCATACTAGCTGCTTCCTTATCAATGTTTTTAAAAAACCAATATAAAAACTCTATAAACTTACTTATAAATAGTATTTTAAAGCTCCATAAAGAAAACTACTTAACCAAGTTTTTTGAATTAAAAATAATAGAACTACTAATGAGTCTTATAGTACTATATCCTTTTGATATATATCAAGAATACAATATTCCAATAAAATTATTAATAGATAAACTTATTGGTGAAGATAATATAAATAACGATATAATAGATGGATATTATTATTATCTAAAAGCTAAATCAATAGAACTAGAAACTAACGAATTAAATTCTAATTCTTTATATTATTATGAATTAGCAATTAAAAATGGATTTGAAACCGAAGGAGTAATCTTTAAAATATTTTTTATTTATAAGAATATCCTAAAAGATTTAGATACTGCTAAAAAATACTTAGAAAAATTAATAATATTAAACCCTAATGAAAAAATATATTTAAATTACCTTAAGGAACTGAAATAATTAAAAAAATCTAAAAAAATAAAAAATAAGGAGAAAAAACTATGAATACATTAGATGGAATAATAGTAATAAATAAAGTCCCAGGTTTCAGTACTACCAATTACACTGAAAAAATAAAAAAAATAATTAACAATAAGTTAAG
>JBMFOW010000178.1:0-2329 GCA_049969455.1 bacterium
CTAAAGCTAAAAGATTGTTTTACACTAGATGTACCAAATAATTCATTTTTAGAAGAAGAAAACATATTCGAAACAGTTGGAGTTTCTACAAAATCAGTGGCAATTAATATAACCTTTACTTCATTTTTAAGATTTTCATCTATAGTAGCCCCAAATATTATTTTAGCATCAGGATCTACTGATTGATATATTATATTAGCAGCTTTATTAACTTCACTTAAAGTTAAATCTACTCCACCTATAACATTAAATAAAACTCTTTTAGCTCCTTCAACTTTAACCTCAAGTAACGGACTATCAACTGCTTTAGCTGCAGCATCCTCTGCTTTATTTTCACCTTTTCCAACACCTATCCCCATCCAACAATTACCAGAATCCTTTAAAATAGCCTGAATATCAGCAAAATCTATATTAATCAATCCTGGTTTTAAAATTATTTCAGTTATTCCAATTACACCTTGTTTTATAACATTATCTGCTAATTTAAAAGAATCCAATAAAGTTGTACCTTCATCAGCTATGGAAAATAATTTATCATTTGGTATAACAATCATTGCATCAACGTTAGGTTTTAAATTAGTTATCCCTTCTTCAGCTATTATTTTTCTTATTTTTCCTTCAAAAGAGAATGGTTTAGTAACAATAGCAATAGTAAGAATTCCAAGTTCTTTAGCTAAAGAAGCTATAATAGGGCTTGCTCCAGTACCTGTACCTCCTCCCATACCAGCCGCTATAAATAACATATCCGATCCTTCTATTAATTTCCTTATTTCATCTTTACTTTCTTCAGCAGCTTTTCTACCTAATTCTATATCGCTACCTGCTCCTAATCCCTTAGTAGTATTTTTCCCAATATGAACTTTTATAACTTCATCAGGTAAATTCAATAAAGCTTGGGCATCCGTATTTATAGCAATATAATCTACCCCTTTTATTCCATCTTTAACCAACCTATTAACAGCATTAGATCCTCCCCCCCCAACTCCTACAACCTTTATATTAGTGAATCTTATTTCATTCTTCTTTTTTAAAAAACCTATCTCAGGTTTATTAGTATCAATAGAACTTACATTACTATTACTCATATTAATTTTTTTTTCCTTACTACTTAAATTAACAAAGTTATTATTTTCATTATTATTATTAATATTATTATTAAAATTTAAATTTTCATTGTCTTTAGTTAATTCATTTTTTTCTTGATAATCCATGAAACTACCTCCCAGTTTACTTCATTTTATTTTATTTTTAAATTCCTCTAGTTTGTAATAATTCTTGAATTTTATCTTGTCCTTTCATAAGTTCTCCTAAATCTCTATAATATTTAGATATTGTATATGGATCATTATAATAAGTAGTTGCCTTAACTATAGATTTAGCAACTTTTAAAGGATTAGATGATTTAAATATACCTGAACCAACAAAAATTCCATCTACTCCTAGTTGCATAACTAAAGAAGCATCTGCAGGAGTTGCAATACCCCCTGCTGCAAAATTAACTACTGGTAATCTACCTAATTGAGCAACCATCTTAACAAATTCTAATGGAGCACCTAATTCCTTGGCTTTGGTGTATAATTCATCTTCTGATAAATTCTGCAATTCCTTAATCTGTTTGTTAATAGTCCTAATATGTCTAACAGCTTCAATTACATTACCTGTTCCTGCTTCTCCCTTAGTTCTTATCATTACAGCTCCTTCTGATATTCTTCTTAAAGCCTCTCCTAAATCTCTTGCACCACAAACACAAGGTACACTAAACTTATGTTTATTAATATGATTTTCACTATCTGCAGGAGTTAATACCTCACTTTCATCAATAAAATCAACACCAATAGCTTCTAAAATTTGAGCTTCAGCAAAATGTCCTATTCTAACTTTAGCCATAACAGGAATAGTTACTGCTTCCATAATTTTATAAATTAATTCAGGATCAGTCATCCTTGCTACTCCACCACTAGCCCTAATATCAGCAGGAATTTTTTCCAAAGCCATAACAGCAACTGCTCCAGCTTCCTCTGCTATCTTAGCTTGCTCAACATTACTTACATCCATTATAACTCCACCTTTTAACATCTGAGCTAAACCAGATTTAACTAACCACGTATCATACTCCTTTTTATTTATTTCATTTTTTTCATACGGTCTATCCCAAATAGGTAAAAACATATTTAATTCCCCCTTTCCTTCTTTGCCTTATATCAATAGTAAATCATTCTTTTTTATATTTTAAGAAGCCTTTCTTTCTTCTAATCTTTCTATTCTTATTAATATATCTTCAATAATTTTTTTATCACTTATAGCTTGTTCTAACCTTACTCTAAGATGT
>JBMFOW010000179.1:0-2281 GCA_049969455.1 bacterium
TATTCCCTTTTAATCCTCTATCTTTTTGTTCTTTATTCTTTTTGTTTTTTATTTAAGTTAGAGTATGATATTTTAAGTTCATATACTTTCGGAGTTTGATTTTTCCTTTTCTTTTTTGTTTTTTTTATACTTTCTTTAATTTTGTGTTTTTTGTTTATAGTTATAATCATTATTATACCATAAGTATTAAGTAAATTTTTTAGCAGTAATAATATAAGCTGTATGAGCAGTCATAATATCATTTGGTCTTAACCTATTATAATTAGTTTTATATTTTCTTAATAAAATTTCTTCTACTTCTATATCACAAAAACCAGCTAATTTTAACTTTTCTATTGCCTGGATAACCTGATTAACAGTAGGTAAAACTATACCGATAGTACCCGAATTCTCTAATAAATTAAATACTTTACTAATTATATCATCTAATTCAGGAATATCCAAAATACAACTATTAAATTTAATTTTAAAAATATCATCCAAATTTTTAAAAAAAATATCAAAATTAATAAAAAAAACATTTTTTAAATAATCAATATTTTCTAAAATACAAAATTCCATTATATTTTTCTTAGCATTTAAAATAAAATCTAAATTTTTATCAATAGAAACCAACAAACCATTTGGATATAAATGTTTTAACAAAACAATACTCATAGCGCCACTGCCTACAGAAATTTCTAAAATTTTAGAATTTGAATTTATTCCCAACTTTAAAGCTAAATAAGCAGAGTCTTTTGGATATATAATTTGGGTTTTTCTTTTTAAATAATACAAAATAAATTCTTCTACTGTAGGTTTCAAGATAATAAAATTATTAATAACAGTTCCATAGTTTTTATTTATAACATCCTCAAAGGTTAGTTTATTTCTTTTATGATCCTCAAAAATAATCCCTTTTTTTACTTTCTTTAAATATTGTTTTTTAATATCATCAACTGAAATTATTTTTATTATATCCCCTTCCTTTATCATCTTTTAGCTACTTTTTAATTTTTCTGTTTTTAAATTCAAAAACCCAAATTTTTTGATATTTATCAAAAATAATCTTAATATCATTGTTCGTATTAAATATTTCATTATTAAATTCTTTTAAAATATTAGTTCTTTTAATAGGATCATCTATAACATTAACAAAATATAAATCAAAAACTTTAGATTTATCAAAAATTTCTAACATTTCTTTTTTGATCTTTTTAGTTAAACTGTCATCATTGTTATAGATAATATCATCTAAATTAACTTTTACACTTGGTAAAACTGGTACTAATCTTGCAAAATTGCTTTGATTTTCTTTATTTGTAATAAATTTAATAAATTTAAAAGAATCAATATATTTTTGATTATTAAAATCTTTTTTGTAAACAACAGATAAAACCATTAAACTAACAGGATAATACTTAAATGGAAACTTAATAACATCAGTATCTTGATATAATTTAATATCTTCTTGTTTTATTCTATAAACAAATTGAGGACCTATTAAAATAGAAGCTACCTTTTTATCTTTATACATACTATAAGCTATATCTACACTAGAAACCCAAAAACCAGATGGTAAATAATCTTTAATATCCCTTAATTTCTGATAGAATTTTAAAACATTATTATTAAAAGGATTTAAAGGATTATCAATAAATCCAAAAGCTAACATATCTTGTTCAAATTTTATAAACGGATAAACCCCAAAAACACCTCTCTCTTCTTTAATCCTTTTAATAATTTCCAAAAATTCAAAGATATCTTTAAATTTAACATTATTAAAATCATAAATACTTTTATTAAAAATTAATAACTTAACAGAAGAATACCAGGGAAATGAAAATAAACTATTCTTATCATATACACAACCTTCAATTAAATTTTGATTATAATCTTTTATAAAATCCTGATATTTTATTAAGTCAAAAGAATAAATATAATTATTAACAAATAATCCATAAGCTAAAGGTAAATTAAGATTAACCACATTAGGACAAAAATCAGTATAATACGCAGTTTGCAATTTTTGATAAACAGAATCTAAGGGTATATCCTGCCACTCTACCTTAATATTATAAATACTCTCAAAATTATATATAACATTTTGAATATAAGAAGTAAAATATGGCTTAAGAGAAACCGTCCAAAATATAATTTTGTTATTATTATAAGATTTCATATTATCTAAACAAGAACTAAATAAAAATAGTATAAATACTAAAATAAAAATATTTAAAAAAAAATGAAAAATCTTAGAAAAATTATTAATAAATAAATACCTCATATCTAAAACTCCTTA
>JBMFOW010000180.1:0-2268 GCA_049969455.1 bacterium
TTTTAATATATTTTATAGGATTTTCTAGAAAAAGTTTAACCATAAAAATTGATATATATTTTTATTTAATATAGTTTTTGAGATTTTCAAAAGTAATTTTTAAGTATTTTTCTAAATTGTTATCAGGTTTGTAATTAAGTAATTTTTTAGCTTTGGTTATATCAGCCCAAGTTGATTTCATTTCATAAGGATTATAATCTCTTATAATTACTTTAGTTTCTTTATTAGCTACTTTAAAAATCATATTCACATAGTCAATTACTTTTATCGGATTATCTGAACCTATATTAACTATCTCAAATATATTACTATTACTTTTTAATAAATCAATAGAATTAACAGTTGCTAAAGCTGTATTTTCAACATATGTCCAATCTCTACTTATATCCTTTCCATTTATATAAATTGGTTTAGATTTAATTAAGTTATAGAAGAATTTAAAGGTAGCCATATCAGGACGATTATAAGGTCCAAATACTGTAAAATATCTCAATACTATTGCATTAAACTTATAAATTTTATTATAAGTTTTTAAAATATTTTCACAACAAAACTTAGTATATGAATAAGGAGATAAAAAATTAGTTATACAATTATCTTCTTTAAAAGGTAATAAATTACCATCATAAACTGATGAAGTAGAAGAAAATATAATATTTTTTTCTATTAGATTATTATTATTTATGAAATCTAATAATTTTTGAGTTGCTATTATATTATTTTTAATGTATTTAATAGGATATTTTAAACTATATTTTACTCCAGGATATGCTGCCAAATGTATAGTTACATCAATTTTTGATATCCTTTTTATTTCTTTTTCTAAAACATTTAAATCCTTTGTTAAATCTATTTTCAAAAATTTGAAATAAATATTTTTATTTAAGCTTATTTTATTATATAATTCATTTAATTCTTTTAGTCTTTGATTTTTGAAGATTATATTAAATTTACCTGCATAGTTACTCAAGTTATCAACTAATATTAGATTATATCCCTTTTCTAATATTGCTTTAGCTACAAAAAAACCAATAAACCCTAAACCACCAGTTAATAATATATTCATGTTTTATCTTTCTTTAATATTTTTTTTTAGAGCAATCTAAAAATATTCCCATATTATTTATTTCTATAATACTTAAAACATATCCTTATATTTTTATCATTAAATATTTTTATTTTTATTAAATCTAAAAAAAATAGTTAGCATATTAAAGAATATAGTCTTCATTATAAAAAGGTATAATTTAGTATATGTAGAATAATATAACTAACTAATATTGAGGTACCATATAATATCAAGGTGCCATAATTTTTAAGAATTAACTCATAAAGTTGCTCTCAAAACTTTGTATTTAAAGAGAGGTGTAAAATTAATGATAAAAAAAATTAGTAGAAATGAATTAAGAAAAATAAGACATAAAAGAATAAGAAAAAAAATAAAAGGTACTTCTTTAAGACCAAGATGCAACATCTTTAAAAGTAATAAACATATATATTTACAAGTAATAGATGACACTAAAGGAATTACATTAGCATATGCTAATTCTTTAGAGAAAGATTTGAGAGAAAAAAAATTAAAATTTAAAGAAATAGTTGAAGAAGTGGCTAATAGATTAGCTGCAAGATGTAAAGAAAAAAATATAAAAAAATTAGTATTCGATAGGGGTGGATATAAATATCATGGAAATGTTAAAAAAGTAGCAGAAATATTAAGACAAAATGGCTTAGAACTATAAAAAATAATATAAAAAACAGAATTTAATAAGGAGGTAATTAGAATAATGACTTTAGTGGAAAAAGGAGAATACGAAAGTGTTTTAGTATCATTAAGAAGAGTAACAAGGGTAATGAAAGGCGGTAAAAGATTTAGATTCAGTGCCTTAGTAGTAGTAGGAGACAGTAATGGAAGAGTAGGTGCAGCATTAGCTAAAGCCCCTGAAGCTATGTTAGCAATAAGAAAAGCAGAAGAAAAAGCTAAAAAAAATATGTTCTACGTCCCTATAGTTAATCAAACTATTCCACATGAAATAATAGGAGTAAATACAACTTCAAAAGTATTACTAAAACCAGCAGGTTCAGGTACAGGTATTATAGCATCTATGCCTGTAAGAAGCGTATTAGAAAAAGCAGGTTATAAAAATATATTAACAAAATCCTTAGGTAGTAATAATCACATAAACTTAGTATGGGCTACCTTAGATGCTCTTAAAAAACTCAAAACCAAAGAACAACAATTAGAGATCTTACAATCAACCGAATCAAAAG
>JBMFOW010000181.1:0-2243 GCA_049969455.1 bacterium
TTATGATCATTTAGTGCAAACTTCTGCTATAGCTTCTGCTTTAGATAATATAAGCTTGCTATCAGTTAGTTTATCTCCTGTTCAATCTTTTATTCAAAATTCAAAAAAAACTAAAGATTTATTCTCTTCCAGTTTAATTTTATCTTATTTAATTTTCAAAATAATGTTAAATATAATTGATAAATACGGACCTGATTCTATTATTTATCCTAATATGTTAAGGCAACCTTTATTAGATAAATTTGTTTTTGAAAAATTGATAAATAAATATAATGATATAAATGAATTGAAAAAATATTTAAATATTGATAATGAAGAATTTTTTGAAAACCTTAAAATAGCTAATATTCCTAATAAATTTTTAGCTATTATACCTTTTGATGAATCTATTATATATGATATTAATAAAACTTTTGAAAATGAATTAAAAATAATAGCTGATTCTATTAATTCTTTGGGATTTAAAGTACCTGAAAATATAATTACTAAAATTATTGAGGATTTTAAGGATTATTTTAATTTAAATTCTGTTCTTTTACCTATGTATAATTTTGAAAAAAATGATGATGAAATTTATAAACATGCTCTTGAAGATTATAAAAAAATAGTAAATGATAATAAATCAGAATTAATTGATAATATTAATAAAATAATTGAATACTCTTTATATAAAAGTAATGATAAAAAGGATAAATTAGGTAATATTTATCCAATTTTAGTTGAATTAAATGAAAGATTGCTAAATGTTAAAAAAACTATCAAAAAATTAAACTTTATTGAATTAAAAGGAAATAAATGTAATTTATGTGGAGTTTATGAAGTAATTAACTTAGATTGGAAAAAATTATATGAAAGTAATGTAGTTTCAGAAAATGAAAAACTTTGTGGTATTTGTTTAGTTAAAAGATTATTTGATAAAATTTATTTACGTATTATTTATGAAGATAAAAAAAATAATAAAAATATAGCTTTCCCATCTGTTTCTGAAATATCCACTATTAGATCTAAAATAGAAATATTTGAAAAATCAAAGCAAAATAAAGAATTCAAAAATAAAATATTGGATTTTATCAATAAAATAGAGGAATTAAATATAGGTTTTATACAATCTGAAACTGTTCCTCAATTAAATAAAAAATATAAAAATCATGAACTAAAGGATTTATTAAAAATTGATGGTCAATTTTTAATGGAAGAAACTTTTTCTAAAGAATATTTAAAATCTGAATATAGTTTATCTAAAATTGATGATAATTTATTAAATTCAATAAAAAATATTATAAATGAGATTAATAAGGAAGTTAAAATTAATAGATATTATGCTATTTTGCTGATGGATGGAGATAATATGGGGAAATGGTTAAGAGGTGAATTTAATCCTAATATTAATCAAGTTATTTCTCAAAAATTTTTAAATTATCTAAAAAATAATTATCTAAAAAATAATGATGAAATTAATGAAATTAATAAGATTAATAAAATTAATAAAATTAATGAGATTTTAGGAATGAAACATCCAATGTCTCCTTCTATACATTCTTTATTTAGTAGAAGATTAACTGAATTTGCTTTAAGTAAAGTTAGATATATTATTGAAGAAATGAATTATGGGAAGTTAGTATATGCTGGTGGAGATGATGTTTTAGCATTACTACCTGTAGATACTGTTTTAAGATGTGCTTATTATATAAAAGAATCTTTTAGAGATTTATTAGGTAATAAAGCAACAATGAGTGCAGGTATCCTTATAACTCACCATAAATATCCTTTCTATTTGGCTTTAAAGCAAGTTAAAAAATTAGAAAACGAAGCTAAAGAAAATCGTAAATGTATAGATAATCAAGCTCAAAAAAAGAATAGTTTTGCTTTAGGATTTTTAACTCATAGTGGATCTATTAGAACTTTTGTTGATAACTGGAATTTTATTAATAATTTATTTTCTCTTATTAATTATTTTAAAAATGAAGAGATTCCGTCTACTTTACCTTATCAATTACTCAATTTTACTAATTCTATTTTTGATAGTAATAATGAAAATAATAACTTATGTGAATATCTTTTTGATATCTTTAAAACCGAATTAAAAAGGTTATTATATCATAAAAAAATAAATAAAGAAGTATTTGATTTTATTTATAATGAGGTATTACCTAAGCTATTACGGAATGATATTAATGATAAATGTAAAAATAAATTAAAAATGATTTATAACTTTATTAATTTATTAATAATTTCAAGTAAAT
>JBMFOW010000182.1:0-2228 GCA_049969455.1 bacterium
AACAAACAAAAAACAAATTAAATATTAAAAATTAAAAATCATTATACAAAACTATTTTTAATCCTTGTTTTTTAGTTAAAATATCAAAAGCTTTTTCATATTCACTTAAATTAAATTCGTGTGTTATAATATCATCAACATTTAATAAATTATTTTCAATTAAATCTTGTAATTTAAACCAAGTTTCAAAAATTAAACGCCCATTTATTGAAATAATATCAATAGCTTTAAATATAATCTCATTATAATCAAAATTGATAGGATTACTTAAAATACCAAAGGATACAAAATTACCTCCATAAGTTAGTATTTCTATTGCTTTTTTAATAGCAATTTCACTGCCTGACATCTCGAAAGCTATATCTATTCTCCTTCCTTTAGTTTCTTTGTCAATAAAATTAATTATATTAATTTCATTATCGTTTAATATATAAACATTACTATAATTATTAGCTAATTTTTTAGCAATATTTAATCTATAATCACTAATACCTATTAAAAATATTTTAGAAGCTCCAAAGATTTTTGTTAATTGTAATAAAAATAAAGCAATAGGACCATCTCCAAAAATAGCTATATACTTAGAACTAACATCAACTTTTGAAATAGTATGTACTGCATTACCTAAAGGCTCTAAAATCGGAGCATATCTATTTAATTTTAAATTATCACTTAATTTCCATAAAATTTTATAATCTAATTTAACATATTTACTAAATAAACCATTAATATCTATACCTAAAACTTTTAAATTATTACAGATGTGTCTTTTATTAGTATTGCATTGGTAACATTCATTACAATATATATGGCTTTCAAAAGCTACTTTATCATTTAAATTAAAATTTTTAACATTTTTACCTAATTTAACTATTTTACCACAACCTTCATGACCAATAACTCTAGGAATAACAATCCTAGAACTTGCCCAGGAGTCCCAGTTATATATATGTAAATCAGTACCGCAAATAGAAACCCTATCAATTTCAACAATTACTTCATTATCTTGGATATCTTCATATTCTTCAATATCTATGATAGAAAAACCTTTTTTAGGTTCTGTTTTAGCTATAGCTTTCATATTTTTTCTCCCCTTTTTTTATTATTTAAATATTAATAAATCAATAATTATTCAATTAATCTAGCAATAACTTCCCTATTAAGAGCATATCTATAAGCAACTTCTTTAGTAATTAATCCTTTTTTTACAAGTTCAGCTAATCTACTTTCTAAGCTTATCATTCCACTTTCTTTACCTGTATATAATACATTTTGTAATTGATGGTGTTCTCCTTTTCTTATTAAATTTTTTACAGCAGGAGTGCCAACTACTACTTCGTAAGCTACTATTAATTTATTATCTACTGTAGGTACTAATACTTGGGAAATACAACCAGTTAAAATATTAGCTAATTGAGTTCTTACTTGATTTTGTTGAGCAGCAGGAAATACATCTATTATTCTATCAATAGTGTTAGCTATTCCAAAGGTATGTAAAGTTGACATAACTAAATGTCCAGTTTCTGCAGCAGTTAAGGCTAAACTGATGCTTTCTATATCTCTCATTTCACCAACTAATATTACATCTGGATCTTGCCTTAACACATGTACTAAAGCTTCTTTAAAACTTAGAGAATCAATTCCTATTTCTCTTTGGTGAATTATTGATTTTTTATTTACATGAACATATTCTATGGGATCTTCCATCGTTATTATATGTTTTGAAAAATTAGAATTAATATAATCAATCATAGCTGCTAATGTAGTAGATTTACCTACTCCAGTAGGTCCAGTAACTAATATAAAACCTCTTTCATTAGAAGCAAATTCTTTTAAGATTTCAGGTAAATTTAACTCTTCAATAGTTTTAACTTGTAAAGGGATAGCTCTTATAGCAGCAGCTATTGTACCTCTTTGAAAATATAAATTCCCTCTAAATCTACCAACGTTTTCTAAAGTATATGAGAAATCTAATTCTCTTTTTCTTTCGAATTCTTCTATTTGTTCAGAACTTAGTAATGTATAAACCATACTTCTTATAATCTCGTTAGTAAGTGGAGGAAAATTAAGAGCTTTTAGTTTTCCATTTATCCTAAAGATTGGTGGAGAACCTACACCTAGATGTAAATCTGAAGCTCCTAGATTATGCATATTTTCAAGTAATTCAAATATTAACATAGTTATCTCTTTTTTATAACAATTATAAATAAATTATCATATTTAATATA
>JBMFOW010000183.1:0-2205 GCA_049969455.1 bacterium
TAAATCAAGAGGAGATACAAATTATTGAACAAACTAAATAAAGTAAAAAATGATTTTAATAATATAATTGAAAGAATAAACAAGGAATATTTATTTTTGAATCTGGATAATTTGAAAAGGTTAGAATTAGAAAATTATAAATAGTAATTTTTTTATATTTTTGATTTATTTGATTAATATGTAAGATATTTTCTTTGCTTATGGAATTAAAGCTATTAACTTAATTGGTTTATTTTAAAAAAAGCAAGGGCTGGAAGTTTTAGTACTATAATTATAAACACTAAACAAAGAGATATAAAATTACAAAGAAAAAATTTTAATTTTTATAAAATTTAACTAATCAAAAAAGGTTTAGTTTATTAAATATTGAATTTAGTAATTAGAAATGAATAATATATAAAAACTACTACATAATAAGGTTGTAATAAGGAGAAAAATTTTTTTAAATGAGCAGTAAAAGAAACTTTGGTGGAGAATGGACTGAAATAAAACTAGAAGCTCTAAAAAAATATTTAAATGCTTATCTTAAAGTTATGAAAGGAAATAAAAAAGCTAGATATTACAAAGTTATTTATATAGATGCTTTTGCTGGATCTGGGTATAGGAAATTGGATAAAAAGGAAAATGATTATCTTAAAGTTTTTTTTGAAGAAGAAGCTAATCAATTTTTAGAAGGTTCTCCTGTTATTGCGCTGAGATCTAATTATAGTAAAACTAATGAAACATTTGATAAATTTATCTTTGTTGAATTAGATAAAGATAACTTTGAAAAATTACAAAATTTAATAAATAGAGAATTTTCTAATATAAGAGATAAAATTGAAATTTTAAATCAAGATGCTAACTTATATCTTAATCAATTAGTTGATTCTCTTGATTGGAGGAAATATCGTGCTCTTTTATTTTTGGATCCTTATGGAATGCAAGTAGAATGGAAAACTCTTGAAGTAGTGGCGAAAACAGAAGCTATCGATTGTTGGATATTGTTTCCTCTGGGAGTAGCTGTAAATAGATTGCTTAAAAGAGATGGAAATATAGATGATGCAAGACGAGATAGATTAAATAAAATTTTTGGAACGACTGAATGGTATGATGCCTTTTATAAGCTTACAAAAAAAGAAACGCTCTTTGGAATTGAAAATGCTATAGAGAAAATCCCCATTTCTGAAATTGGTAGTTATTTTTGTAAAAGATTAAGACATATTTTTTCTGCTGTTTCTGAACCATATGCACTTTATAACTCGAAAAACAATCCCATTTACTTATTCATATTTGCCTGTGCAAATAAAAAAGCATCAGAAATAGCATTAAAGATAGCTAATGAAATATTAAGGAAGTTAGGATAAGACTATGGCGGGTAGATCAAAAATAGAATGGACACATTATACATGGAACCCTGTTACTGGATGCTCTAAGGTAAGTCCAGGTTGTAAAAATTGTTATGCTGAACGTTTTGCAAAACGTCTTCAACTTATGGGAAATCCAAGATATAGAAATGGCTTTAGAGTAACTTTACATCCAGATCTACTTTCTGCTCCTTTTAAATGGAAGGGACCAGCTTTTGTTTTTGTTAATTCTATGTCAGACCTTTTTCATGAAGATGTACCACTTAGCTTTATAAAACAAGTTTTTGAAGTTATGAATAAAGCAGAGCATTTAACATTTCAAGTTTTAACTAAAAGATCTAAAAGATTGCTTGAGATTTATGAGCATGTTGAATGGACAGATAATATATGGATGGGAGTTACTGTAGAAAATTCAGATTATATTTTTAGAATTAATGATCTTGTTAAAACACCTGCAAAAATTAAATTTATTTCTTTTGAACCCCTTTTGGGGCCTATTCCTGAGTTTCCAGTTCAAGGAATTGATTGGGTTATTGTTGGTGGTGAATCAGGTCCTAAATCTCGTCCAATTCAAAAAGAATGGGTTATGGAAATTTATTATCAATGTAGAAAAAATGGAATCTCTTTCTTTTTTAAACAATGGGGTGGAGTTTTTAAACATAGAAATGGTAGAGAATTAAATGGAAAAATATATAATGAATATCCTAATAAAAGTTCCTTAACTATCAAAATCACTTAACTTAATTAATATAAAATTCTATAAAAAATTCAAATAATATAAAGATTAAGATTAATAATTTAGTTAAGAAAAAAAATATACAAAAAAATAATGATCAACTTAAAAATAGGTAAAAGATAA
>JBMFOW010000184.1:0-2131 GCA_049969455.1 bacterium
GCCTCCAAACCCACCAAATACCCCAAAAGATCCAAAACCTCCATAAAGATAAGAATATAATTGTTGATAATTAATAGCAGATCCATAAAAATTATAATTAGAAATTGTTGGACCATAATTATACCATTCATTTCTATAAGTATTTTGAATAGAATAATCAAATGCCATATTTAACACCCCCTATCTTTTATTTTACATTCTGTTCAATATAATTATAATCATTTTTTTTTAAATTCAATTATTTTATAATAATTTTTAACGAAAATTTTACAAATTATTTTTTAATTAAAATTCTAGGATTAGAAATTAAATAATAAAAATTATCTTTTTTGTATAAACTAATATTTCCACCTAAAGATTTTAAAATAAAATTATCATTTTTAACTAAATTTAATTTATTTAGCAAATAAAAAGTAGCAATAGATCCACTACCACAAGATTTAGTAAACCCTACTCCCCTTTCATAACTATAAATATAAAAATCACTTCCTTTGTTATGAACTAAATGAACATTACTTTCAAAACCCAGCTTTTTATAAACTTTTTTATAAAAATCTTTTAAAAAAATTACAATAGATTTTAAATTACTAAAATCAATAATATTTTTATAAAAATTATTAAAAAGATATATAACATGAGGATTAGCAACATTAACATAATAAGAATTTTCTAAAATATTTTTAATAAATTCAAAATTACTAGAATCAAAACCTACAAAATAAGAATTATCTTTATATTCTAATAAAAATTGTTTATTAAAAGAAATATTATAAAAATTAAACTCAATCTTATAAAAATTTTTATAAAATTTTAAATTATAGTTAATAAATTTAGCAAGACAAGCTAATCCATTTCCAGAAACCTCAGCTCTAGTCAAATCTATATTATATAAATCATAACCAGCTTTAATATACAAATTTTTATTTATTAAATTATATATATTAATATAATCCAATAAAATTATTCCATCAACTTTATATTTTTTATACTCTTTATCTATTTTATCTTTTATAGATTTTAAAGAATAATCTTTAATAGAACTATAAAAATTAATAAAAAAAGTATTTTT
Source organism: bacterium (assembly GCA_049969455.1). Taxonomy (GTDB): domain Bacteria; phylum DRYD01; class DRYD01; order DRYD01; family DRYD01; genus CAKZQG01. The sequence continues at coordinate 1,070 of JBMFOW010000184.1, forward strand.
GAAAGAACTAATAATCATATTACTTAAAAATTAAGACACTACACTTAGAATTATTAACGACTTTATCAGCGGTTCCCCCTAATATTCTTCCCCAAAAAGGATGATGTTTCCTGCTACCTAAAATAATTAAATCTACTTCTAATTCTTCAGAAACCCTTAATATAACTTCACTAGGCTTACCATATTTAATTAAAGCTTCAACATCTATACTATTTTGTTTAAAAAATCTTGTGCTTCTTTTAAAATAGGAAGATAAAATTTATCAGCTTGCTCTTTGGCTTGTTCAAATTCAGCCTTTGGATTCAGAATACTCTGGAATTCCAGCAACAACTAACAAAATAACCTTAGATTCAAACTTTTTAGCTAATTCTACTGTTTTACTTAATACAAGTTTAGAAGTTTGACTACCATCATAAGCTAATAAAATCTTATTAAACATAATACACCTCCTACATCACTTACTTTATAGATATTATTTTTTTCTTTTTTAAAATTAAAAGCTTCATTACCTTTAGGAATAAAAAATATCTGAGCAATAATAGTTGGAATTAAAACACTTAATACTACAGCAGTAACTATCAAAGAATACCGTGATTCATCAATTATACCATGATTTAAACCATACAAAGCAGATATAGTACCAAAAGTTAAACCAGTACTCATCATCAAAGTGTTATAAATATTAGCTTTATTTTTAAATCTCATGAAATAAGCTAAAGGATATAAACCCAAAAATTTGGATAAAACTTTTGACAAAAATAAAATTAACATAATATTTAAACAATTAATAACTACTTTAAATTTAACAAGTATTCCAGCTTTAAGAAAATAAAAAGGAGATAAAATAGAAACAGTAGTTACTCTTATTCTTTTAGATAGTTCTTTATCATTAATTAATTGATTAGATAAAAGAGCTCCAATTATATAAGCAGGTGTCAACCTCCCCTGATTAAAAATCAGGGGCTTCCTCCTGGTATGACTTATCAGAATGCTATCGTTTGATAGCACTCTAACAATCGTCTTTACAACCGTTACTTCCCAACTGTCCATTAATAGTTTTTT
>JBMFOW010000185.1:0-2122 GCA_049969455.1 bacterium
GTATTAGGGACCTTAGAATAACCCATTGCCATCAATAATAACGTATATTTATTAGCATTCCTATATCCATTTATCTCAGTTATATCAGTATTGTTATTTACATTATTAACAGAAGTATAAAGAGGATAATCACCATTAGGAGGATACCTATTATCATTATTAAAATAAAAGTTTATTTTATTATTATTATTATCAAAGGAAACAGCAACTGCATTAGTAGAATCATTTTTATAGGTATTAGTATTATCAAAAGAATTTCCAAAGAAAATAATAGCCCCACTATCTGTTAACCCCTTATTAACAGGGCTTATAATCAAAGCTATCATAGCCTTAGAACCTGCATTACTTACATTAAAATTAGAAGTACCTATAGTATTATTATTAGCTATAACCCTAAAAGAAGAATCTAATTCAATTGCTGCAATATTATATTTTATTTTAGAAGCGTTCATATCATTCTTTAATAACATACTACTACTTGAATCAAATAAATTACCAGTATTAACACTATTAGAGTTAACGGTAAATAAGTTAGATTGGGAAGCAATAATAAAGGAAGCAATATTAATAGCGGATTCTGCATTATTTATAGCTTCATTTTCTGAATAAAAAGATCTCATATCAGCATAGTTAGCTCTTGTTAGCGCAAACAATGCTACTGACATCATTATTAACACTATTACAAAAAATAACGTACTTATTAACAATATCCCCTTTTTATCAATTCCCTTTTCTTTTAAAACTATCCTTAACTCTTTCATCTATAATCACCTCCATTATTATATTAAAAAAAAACTCTAAAAATTCCTACCTATTTTTTTACAATTTTAACATCTTCTTAATACACTTAAAATAATAATCGATTACATATAATTCTGTTAAAAATCTCATATTATAGAAATTAAATATTTATTTTTTATACTCAAAATAAGAGACATTTTTATTACTTTTATAAAAATCAATACCAACTAAATATATTTTTTCATAATAAGGATACTTTTTTAAATATTCTTTTTGTTTAATTTTATTTAAAACCTTACATTTTCATTTATATAAAAAAATTTTTCTATTTACGATTACTTTTAAGGCTATTCTAATTTTAGAAGTATTATCTTCTAGTACAACAAAGGCTTGTATATCTAAAGTTATATAATAATATTAGAGGAATGTATTTCCTGAGTTATATGATAATATACCTAACGATAATTTCACAATAATTTCTTTGCTTTCTTATATACCCTCTATTTTAAAATTTCATATTCAAAATTAACTATTTTTTTATCTTTTTTATTAAACTCTATACCAACTATGTAAATTTTATCATAATTTAAATATTTTTTAAAATATTCTTTTTGTTTTATCTGTTTTAATGCTTTACCTTTCTCTTCTTCACTTTCTATTACCTTAAACTCTATTATATATACTATTCTTTTATTTACTATTACTGTTAAATCAATTCTACCTTTAGAGGTATTATCTTCAGTTATAACATTTAAACCAGTAGCATATAATAAACTAAATAAAGCTACAACATGATTACTTTCTTCTTTTAAATACATATAACTTATATTTGAAAATAATATTTCTAATTGTTGTTTTAGATCTTCTAATTTTTCTTCTTTAAATATTTGTATTATTTTTTTTGATACTAAATCAATTTCGTTTTTATCTTTTGTTATATTATTTATTATATTTTCATTAAATGATATTTTTACTTCTTTGTTAGGAAATCCTAATTTATATTCTATACCATATTCTGTTTTATATTCTTCTTTTATTGTTAAATATCCAGATTGAAACATTAAGGCTTCTATTTGGATTTCTTCTAAGTCAAATTTATCCAACATGCTTTTTTTTATTATTATATTGTCTAACTTTGATACTTCATATTGTTTTTCTTTAATTAGTTTTATTAAGAAGCTAGGAGTACCTGTATTGTACCAGTAACTATCTGTTTGTTTATACTTTAAATATAATAAAACATCAAAAGGATTATAAAGATTATCATTAAGTTCATCTAAATTTAAGTTTTGGAGGTAGTCTTTAAAATAGAGTTGTAATTCTTGATGAGTATAACCGCAGATGTTTCCATATTCTTTAACTAAAGAAATATCTTCTAATT
>JBMFOW010000186.1:0-2121 GCA_049969455.1 bacterium
ATAATTATATAAAATTTTTATTTCTGTGGAATAAGAATATGATATTAAGAAAAATATTGTTAATAAAAAAGAGAATATCCAAATTTTAGTAATTTTATTTTTTAATTGCATAATAAAATTAGACCTCCTTAGTTTAGTTTTTTTAATAAAAAAAAAGATAAGGGAGAAAATAGTATTTTCTCCCCTTGTTTTTTTATCTATTTAATTTAGCATAATTTTATTATTCTTTAGCAATTTTTTTAACTTCGATAGCAGCTGGCCACCAGTCCCACATTAGTTTCTTTTGTCCATCTTTTGTTTCATAGTAGCTTACAAATTTACCGTTGTGATTAACTGATAATCTCTTTATATTAAATTCTGAGATATTATGTAATTCATTTTCTTCACATATTCCATTTTGATTTTTATCTATCCATATTTTGAAGCCTTCTAGTTCTTTTCCTTCAATAAATCCATTTTTATCTTTATCATAAGTAGCTAATTTTTCATAACCATTGGAGTATCCACCAGCAGTACCAAATAGATCCAGTGCACTTTGTACTTTATTAACACCTGGTTCAACAAGTAATCCGTCATTAGGACCAATAACCCATTCAACTAAATCTGGTACCATATCTCCAGTTATATCAAATTTAACTATGTTTTGGGTAAAGAATTTTGGGGCATGTGGTAACCAATAATTATAAGCAACATCTATCTTTTTATCATTATTTAAATCTAATACTATTGGTGAATAATCATATACTTGTAAGATTAATTGATAAGTATGAGCAATTTGATTAACATGAGTTATATTAATTTCTACATCTCCTTCTTGTAGAATTTCGTTGTAAGTTGATATAGTTTTATTGTAATCTATAAATGGCCTACCTGCACTTATTTGTCTGTCAGTTAGATCAATGTAATACCATACCCCATTGCTTAAACCTGTTATACTTCTTAAATAATCTCTATCTGCTTGGGTTAAATTGCTCCAAGAACCTGCTTGTACTTCATCCCAGTCGTTATCTAAGAAATTAGGACCTAATTTATATGCAGCATATCCTGATACAACTCTATGGTTAACATTGCCTACAATATGTGTAACGGTACCTCCATTTTGTGTATATTGAAAATCTTTTTGTATATTACCTTTTTTGATACCAGCAATTGCTGCTGATATACTTATCATTGCTATTAACAAAATAATTATTAATTTTTTCATATATAATCACCTCCTTTTTACATTATATATTATAAATATTTTTTTACAAAAATTGTTAAAAAAATGTTACCAAAATTGGGAATTTTGATTGTCTATTTACATTTTATTAACGCTTTTGTTACTAATTTTTAACAATTATGTTGTTTATTCTAAAAAGTATTGTTATTTTAATTAGTATATTCTATATTTAGAATTAGGTAAGAAAAAATAAAGGTATTAAAAATAAATAAAGGAAAATTTAAGAAAAATAGACCTATACCTAATGTAAATATGATAAAAAATATATAAATTAATGGTAATAAAAACTGTGAAAATAAAGTGTATATACTTATACTAATAAAAGAATTAGCAAAGTTTTTGAGTATTAAATTATTATAAATAAATTTATAGCTTTCAAGTAAATTAAACTTTTGGTTATTAATATTAATATATGAAAGGTAAATGAAAAATGAGAGATATAAGTAGCTATAAATTAAAGAAATTAAGAAATTTATGATTAAATAGAAAATAAATTCAAAATAACATAAAGGAGTAAAAATTATAATTGAAGAGATAGATTGTGCAATAAAATAAAAAATAATTAAAATTATAATTGGTATAATAAAAAATAAAAACTGATACCATAGGATAATTATTCCATTTTTTAAAGAATCAAATAAACTAAAATTTTTATAAATTTTATAATCAAAGCTTAGATTATTTTTTATTAAATTTTTTATTTCTAAAAGTTTTTTAGATGTATTATAAGTTATATCATTTAGATAAGCGTAATTAATAGTTAATCCTAATAATAATAAAAAAATTAAATAACTTGAGCCTAGAATAATTAAATATATGTTTAAATTACTAAAATCAAAATTAGTTATTTTATTTATGCTAACTCCAGCTATAAGTAAAATTAATAACAAATTTATAAT
>JBMFOW010000187.1:0-2073 GCA_049969455.1 bacterium
GCGTAAGTGGTCCAGAGGATATAGTGATAGAAGGAGTAAATGGGTATTTATATGAAGAGGGAAATATAGAGGATTTTGTAGATAAATTAAGAAGAATATTAACAAATGAGCTAAGATTTGCAGATCCCTATGAAATTCATAAAACATCTTATCGCTTTGAAAAATCTAAAATCCTTAATAGTATTACTAATATTATTTTAGGCTAAATTTTTTAAATATGTTAAAAAAAATATTTCAAATATTAGAATATGAAATATTACGAAAGCTAAATAAATTAAAGAAAATAGATTATTTTTTAAATCAAAATTCTTTAAAAAAAACAATAAATTTTTATAAAAACATATTATCTTTGGCTTTTGATGATAAACAGACTGAGGTTATATTTATTAAAAATAATGAAAAAAAAGATTTAAAAGTTAGTGTTATAACATCTGTATTTAATAGGCGAGAATATATAAAGGAGCTTGCGTTATCTATACAAAATCAGACTTTTTCAAAATATATAGAATGGGTGGTAGTTGATGATAATTCTACAGATGGTAGTTTAGAAACTTTATTGGAATTAGCAAAAAATTTGGATATAGGAAATGTAGTTATACTAAGGAATAAAAAAAATTTAGGGGTAGGTTACTCTTTAAAAGTAGCTGTTGAGAATTCTAGTTGTGATATTTTAGCTTTTTGTGAATCTGATGATTTTTATATATCTGCTAACAAAATTGAAAATGATTATAATATACTAAAAAATGATAATAAGGGGATTGTTTTTTCTAAATATATCTTAAGAGGTCCCAATTCAAATAATATTGTTTCTAAAATTAGTATAGATAATATAGTTAAGAATAATACTTTTTATGGAAATTCTTTTTCTAATATTGATGAGTTATTTAGAAGTAGTCTGAAGATTTTTATAGCTACATTTTTTAGCAATTTTTTGAATGCAAGTAGTGTGGTTTTAAATAAAAATTTGTATTATTTAGCAGGTGGTTTTGATCCTTATATTTATAATCTTGATCAGGATTGGGATTTATTTTCTAGAATATTAATTTTTAATGTTAATGTCTATTTTTCATCTACAACTGTATTTTATAGATTACATAGTAACCAATTAACTAATAGGAAGGATTTAATTACGATTTCTTTAGGATATTCTTTATCCAGGATAAGGATCATAGAATTTTTGTTTTTTATTAATTTTAAAAATTTGGGTTTAGTTATAGAAGATTTAATAAAATCTATTGAGTATATAAATAATAAGCTTCCTAAAAATAAATTTATGTATTTATTTGTGGAAATTTTTAAAAATTATAAATTATCTTATAGGTTTGGAACTTTTTTTTATTTTTTTGTTTATTTATTAAATAAGGTAGGGAAATTAGAATACTTAGAAGATAGGAAATTGATAAATTTTGTAAAAAGTGATATATTTAAAGAGATTATTGAGCTATCTAATTTGTTTTCTAAAACACCTGCTTTTTCTATTTTTAAGGAAAATTTTCAATCTACAATAAAATAATAATGTATTATATAATTTATGGATAAAAAAACTAATAAAAAAATCGATATTTTAATAATTTATAGAAACGATTATGATATAGTTGGAGGAGTAGAGAAAGTTTTGTTACATTTTTTAGAATTTATAAAAAGTAACTATAATTATATAGATATAGAATTTTGTTTTATAAAAAATTTTAGAATTCCTTTTGATAAAAAACATAATGAAGAAATTTATTTTAATCATTTTATTGAGAATTTAAAAAGTTACGATATAAAATTTTATAATATTTATAAAACTACTTTTAGAGGTATTGGATTGCTAAATTTATTTTTTAAAGGGCTGTTAGGATTAGATTTACTATATGATTATAAGGATTTATTTAATCTTATAAGAAATAAGAAATATAATATTATTATTATTTTAAATAATCTTTTTTATTTAAATAGTGTGAATAAAGTTATAAAGGATTTATCATATAATGTTAAAATATTTTATTGGGATCACGGGTTTTTAGTTTTTTATAAGTATCTTTGGCAAAATAGTCAAAAATTTTTTAAAATTATTGAAAATAAGAAAAA
>JBMFOW010000188.1:0-2051 GCA_049969455.1 bacterium
GTTCATAGTATTCTGTCTCTGCTTCTTCTTTTATTATATCTGCAACACCTTCAATTATTTCTTTGTTATGAGGTTCAATATCTTCTTCATCTTTGGTGTCTTCTTTAATTTCTTCAATATCTTCTTTATTTTCTATATCTTCTTCAGAGATATTGAATAAATTAGAAAATATATCATAATTTAAATTTAATTCATTAAAAAATATTTGCTCTATTTTTTTTTCTTCATAATTTATTGTAAATCTAGAGTATATAATAGGGCCGACATACAAAATATTTTTTGATATATCTAATTTTTCCCTAATTTTTAATAAACCAAAACCTACCATAGGGATCATATTTTTATTAACATTATTTATATACTGAAATCTAAAGTTATCAGTATAGATAAAGTCTATAAAATCTTTAATATCAGGAAAGGAAAAAATAGCAAATTTATTTTTGGGTGGTCTTTTTGGGGGAGTAAATATTTTTTCAAAATGAAATTTTTTATTAATTCTTCTACTACTTTCTGCTAAATATTTTATATACTTTAGATACTGCTTTTTTTCATTTTCTGTAGATAAAATATCTTTATTTACTATTTTAGCAAATATATTTTCAAAATCAACTATTTCCATCTAATCAATTAATTAATTTTTTATTTCATCAAAAAATGGATTTAATAACCATTCTTTTAATTCCTCTTGTTTATTTACATAAAACTTTGTTAAATCATTTACTATATTTCCTTTTATTTCATTTAGTTTAGCCTCTGTATTATCTAAGATATTATTAGAAACATTCTTTAAGTCTATTGTATTATTTAAAACATTATTAGAAATCCCTTTTAATTCTGATGTATTATTTAAGATATTATTACAAACATTTTCTAAGTCTATTGTATTATTTAAAATATTATTAGAAACCCCTTTTAATTCTGATGTACTATTTAAGATATTATTAGAAATATTTTTTAAATCTATTATATTATTTAAAATATTATTAGAAACTTCTTTTAATTCTGATATACTATTTAAGATATTATTACAAACGTTCTTTAATTCATTTTTTAGTTTAGACTCTATAATTATCAAATTCTTATTAATTCTATCTTCTAATTCCGATTTTAATTCATTTTTTAGTTTATTAATTTCATCTGTTATCTTCAAAATTTTATTTTCAATATTATCATTAACTTTAGAAATTTTAGTATCTAATTTATATAAATAAAATATCTTGATAACAAATAATAAAATAATAACTGTTATTATTATCAAATCAAATAAGTTTTCCAAATTTTTTCCTCCTTTTTAATAAAATTTTCACTAAGACTAAAATATTTTCTTTTTTTATTTTTCTATCTTTTTAATTTTAAATCCTTCTACTTCTTTAATACTTATGTTAATTTTATTAATTTAATTTTCAAATCTTTAATAAAAAAGTAATATTAAAGGAATTATTTTTATAAAAAATAAATATTAATTAAAGGAATAGATAAGTTTTGGAGGATATTAAAAAAAATGAAAAAATTACCAGTAGGGATAAGTGATTTTAAAGAATTGATTACAAAAAATTATATCTATGTTGATAAAACAAAATATATTTATGAATTAGTAGAAAGTGGAGGATATATCTTTTTAAGTAGGCCTAGACGTTTTGGAAAATCATTAATTTTATCTACTATTGAATATCTTTTTGAATGTCAAAAAGAATTATAACGAGAACTGTATGTTCGAGTTATATGTTAATATTTAAAGATTTATTTATTTATGATGAATGGAATTGGGAAGAAAAATATCTTGTAACTTCGTTATATTTCATATAACTTCGTTATATTTCATATAATAAGAATAAGTTTTGCTAAAGATGTAGATACCAAAGAAAAACTAAAAAAAGAATAAAACAACAATTAGAAAAAAATTTTATATCTTGTAATTTAGAAATGGATAAAGAAGAAGATGATGAAGTTTATTTATTTGAAAAATTAATTATAACTATTTATACAAAAATTAATAAACAAGTAGTATTATTAATAGATGAATACGATAAACCAATACTTGATTTAATAAC
>JBMFOW010000189.1:0-2019 GCA_049969455.1 bacterium
ATTATCATCAATCCATTTTATCTCATCATTTACTCTTGCCTGTGGTTTATCAATCCATAGTTCAACTATATTCTCATCTAAAATAATTTTCACTTTTCTTTCATCTTGATACCAGAATATTTCACCATTTAAATTTTCAATAATACTTTTCAAATTTTTTTCTTGATTTAATAATTCATCTATTTTTTGTTTTAAATCCTTATATTCATTTATTTCTTGAATAGATAAATTTTTGATATCTAATTGATTATTAGAAATTTCTTTAGTATTATTTTTTTCTAATTTAGATAATTTATTAACAATTAATCCTAAAAAAACTAGCAAAATAATTATAAAGATAATTAGTAAAACTATTAGAAAAGAATACATAAAACTAAGCCCCCTTTTTATAATTTTAAGTTTTTTTTTCTATTTTTTTATTATATTTTTTTTACTAATTTTTTTTATAAGAATCAATTAATTTTTGTATAATAGCTAAATCTTTAAAATGTTGAGAAAATTCTTTAGCGGGATACCCAGCATAAATTTTATTAGGTTCTAAATTTTTAGTAGCCATTGTATTACCAGCTAAAATAGTATTGGGTCCTATTTTTATCCCATCCTTAATTCCACTCATAGCAGCTAATATACAATTATCATATATTCTTGCACTACCTGCTATTCCAACTTTACTTACTATCCTACAATTTTTTCCTATCTTAACATTATGTGCAACTTGTACTTGATTATCTATTTTTGTATTTTCAGATATAAAAGTATATCCTATAGTTGCTCTATCTATACTAGTATTAGCTCCTATTTCTACATTATTTTTTATCACCACACCTCCTATACTAAATATTTTTTCTAACTTATCTGTATATCCAAAACCATCAGAACCTATTGTAGTATTAGAATGTATAATAACATTATCCCCTATATAAACATTATCATAGATACTAACATTTGGATAAATTATTACATTGTTACCTATATATACATTATTTCCTATATAAACAAAAGGATATATAATACTCTCATTACCTATAACTGTATCATGACCAACAAAAATTTTTTCATAATTATTATATTCTTCATATTTTTGTAATATATATTTTTTATTTTGTTTTATATTTTTATCAAAAATCTTTAATAAATTTAAAAAAATACTTTCTAAATTCAAATCTAAAATAGATTCTATAATTATCTTATTATTATTCAATTTTTCTTTAATAATACTAAATTTATTTATTTTATTAATAAACCAATCAAATAATTCACTTTGTACTAAAAATAAATTAGGGATTATATCATTTTTTTCTAATAGCTCATTATCTTCAAAAAATATTCTTTTTTTAAAAACAATTGATAAAAATAAATTCTTATCATCTAATATTTCTTTTTTATTTAAATAATAACTAGAATTTATACCCTCAGGAGGAATAATACTAAATTTATCATAAAAATCTAAGAATTTTAATAAATTCTTACTAATATTACTTTGTATTATAATCTCTTTTAATACTTGACTATTTAAAAAATATAATTTCATAACTTAATAAAATTTAAAAATTATTTATGAGATTTAATTTTTTTAATAAGTATATCAGTTAAATCTATAACATTATTTTTATTATAATTAATATAGTTAGCAAAAACGTAATTTATATTATAAATTTCAGCTATTTGTTTTATATATGGTTCAATATTTTTCAATACCTGATAATTTAGATTATCTAATTTATTATTAAGTTTTGATAATTTGTTATTCAAAGTTGTTAGTTTTTGAGTATATAACAAATTATATTTTTTAGCTAATTTTTGCTGATATTCTTTTATTTTTTGATTATTTTTTTGGAATTCCTTAGTATAATTAGTATATAATTCTTTTAATACTTCATGATTTTGAGAATTCAAGATTTCTTTTATATTTTTATTATATTCTTGCTCTAATTCATTAACATATTTATTATACTCATTTATTATATTTTCTTTTTTATTATTGTATTCATTATGATACTGATTTAAGATTTGCTGTAC
>JBMFOW010000190.1:0-1999 GCA_049969455.1 bacterium
AAAAGATACATTGATATTTTTATTTTCCATCTTTTTACCCCCCCCTATGAATATATAATTTTATAAAATACAAAAATAAAAACTAAAACATTCTTTAAAAAAACAATGTAAGCTTTACCTAAAATATAATTTTTTGCCAAAAAAACAAAAAAAACAACAAAATATAAAAATTAATTTTTATATTATTAAAAATTATTTATTTAGTTTTATTCAATAATCTATTTTGATATCTTTGAACTATTTTTTTTACAGTATCAGTAGGTTGAGCACCTTTTTCAATCCAATATTTAAACTTTTCTAAATTTATTTCTAAAATTTTAGGATTCATTCTAGGATTATAATATCCTATTTTTTCTATATATTTTCCATCTCTAGGACTTTTAGAATCTGCTACTACTATTCTATAATGTGGATTATGTTTATGACCATATCTAGATAATCTTATTCTTAACATTTTAAATCCTCCTTTTTATAGATTCTCTATTTTTTATTTTCTATTAATAATTAACTAATCCTTTAAGTAATAAATAAAATATTTTTTTAAAATATCTTACAAACTGATTATTTTTCTTTATATTATTGATTTAAAAGGTTAGCTTTGGATTTTTATAAAATAATATATTATGGTATTTCCAAGTAATTTTCCTCAAAATTTATCTTCAATAGCTTTAATTGGATATTACGGATTTGGTAATATAGGAGATGATTTATTGTTATTAACTGCTTTAAATGAATATAATAAAGCATATTCCTTAGATATTAGAATTATAGCTAATAAACATCCATACTTAGAAAGAATGTTAAAAGAATTTGAATTTACTTCTATTCCTATATATAGCAGATGGGATATTAGCTCTATAGCCCAAAGCATTAGATATTCTGATGCGTTAGTATTTGGTGGTGGTGGCATTTTCCAAGATGAAACTAGCTTTAAAAGCTTTTTTTATTATTTCTTTAATTGCTTTTTATCTAAATTAAATAAAAGACACTTAATAATAGATAGAAATAGTATAGGACCAATTAATTCTAATTTTTCTAAGTATCTATTTAATTATATAGTAAAATGGGCTTTTTCTATATCAGTTAGAGATAATTTGTCTTATGAATATTTAATAAATAATTATCCTAATTTTACTAATAAATTCTACAAAAGAGAAGATTTTGTCTTATCTCCTTTCTTTGACATTAAAGATAAAATATATTCTAACTTTAAAGAACAAAGAATTCTATTTATATTAAGGCCAATATTTTTATATAAAAAAAATAAAAAAATAGAGCACCCAAATTTTGATAAAATACTAGAAGTAATAAGATATATGTTAAAAGATGGGAGTTATAAAAATTTTCAAATATCAATAATGGTATTTATGGAAGATGATTTAGAACATTTATGGATTGAAAATGATTTATCTGATATATTTGAAGAAGAAGTTGAATTTAATATTAAAGAAAATTTAGATAACTCAATTATAGGAGAATATAAAAATTTTAAAATTTATTATCCGGGTTATGGAAACATAATTGATGCTTTAAAATATATAAAAGAATCCTTGTTAGTTATATCTAATAGATTACATGGAATATTATTAGCTAAAGTATTTGATATTCCAGCTTTAGCTATCTCTAATTCTATTAAAATTCAAGGGATATGCCAAGATTATAATATACCATTTATTGATATTAACCAAGAAAATATAAATGAAAAAATAATATCATTTATAAATGAAAACTTAAAAAAAATATAAAACTATGAATAATAAACATAACATAAAGGTTCAATTATTAGAAAATTTAAATTATTATCCAATAGAAATGAAAGATTTAATTTATAAAAATTTTAGTTATTATATAGTAGATGCTGTAAAAAAAAGTATAATTTTTGATTTAGAAAGAAATTTATTTATATCAGTTATTGGATCTGTATTTATCCAAGATAACTACATAAAATTTAGTAATCCTTTTATTTTTTATTGCTTTAGTTCTTATTATAAAAATAATT
>JBMFOW010000191.1:0-1954 GCA_049969455.1 bacterium
TATCTAATACTCGTGTAGTAAGTTTTTACGGAATTTAATATAACATAGAACATCTATATTCGTCAAGATGCAAGTAAAAACGGTTTTTTCATAATTTTGTATTTTTTTCATAAAATAGTCTCACAAACTTCCATGATATCTTATCTGTAAATCTTCCAATCTAAGGTAATCTTTCGCTTTGATGGCTATTCAAAACCTCTTTATAGAAAAACTGCTCTCTAAAACCTCGTATCTATGATACGAGGATACAGAGAGCCTGCATTAGTAATTCAAAAACGCTTGACATGTGATATGGTTAATCATATAATAGAAGATTTTAAAAATTTCTTGAATGGTAATAGAAAGATGAATGAGTTAGTGAAGGTTAAATCAACTCAACATGCCAAGTATCAGATTGCTTACCATTTTGTGTGGATACCAAAATACAGGAAGGCAATATTGACAGGTAAGGTAAAGGAATTCTTAGAAGAGATTTTTCAAGAGATAGCAGAAGAATATGGTTTTGAAATTCTCTCTATGGAAATAATGCCTGACCATATACATCTTTTCGTTTCTACATCTCCTAAATATTCTCCATCAACGATAGCTAAAATCTTTAAGGGAGTTAGTGCTAAAAAGCTTTTTCAACAGTTCCCAGAACTTCGTCAAGAATATTGGAAAAACCACTTATGGGCTCCTTCTTACTATGTAGGCACTGCAGGACAAGTTTCTGCAGAAACAATCAAGAGGTATATTGAAGAATGTCAAAATCTATGAGATGTCTTTCAATATCACTAAACAATCTCCCTGAAGAATATAAGGTTGTTTTAGGCTATCTTACCTATCACACTTTACAATCAGGCTTTATATCTACTCAAAAATAATCAGACTAAAGTGAACATGTTTGACCTTTACAAAAAATTAAAAGACAGTTTACATTCAAAAAATCTTCAATCAAGAACTACACAGATTGTTTTAGACGAGCTTGTAAGAGCCTATAAAAACGCTTTTAATGGTCATTCTAAGTTTCCTAAGTTTAGACCAAAAAACAAATCCCATAGAACCATAACCTACGATACCACTGGTTTTAAGGTAGTAGGAACTAAAATTAGGCTTTCTATTTCTAAAGAATTAATAAACTGGTTAAAGGAAAGGCATTCTATTGAGATTAAATATCTTTGGATTGAAACAGGATTAGAGCTTGACCCAAGATTGATTAAAAATGTCCAAATAGTTTTAAAAGCTAAAGAGTTTGAACTGCACATTATATACGAAAGAGTACATAAAAAAGCAAAAACTATTAAAAGTGATAAGGTAATGGTTTTAGACCCAAACTCTTCTAACTTCTTTACAATTGTAATAGAGGGAGTTTCTGAGCCTTACCTGATTGATGGGAAAGGACTAAAGAGTTTGCTAAGGAAGTATCTAAAGAAGATTGGAGAGCTTCAGAAGAGATTGGACGGAGCTAAGAAGAAAAGATTTGAAACGCATCTTTTGGAAGAGAGACGATCAAAAACTTGGTTAAAGATAAAGAGGCTACTTAAGCACTACGCACATACAGTATCAAACCTTACACTTGAACTTGCAATAAAGCATGGAGTTAAGAAAATCTATGTAGGAGATGCTGTGAAGAACAAGAGTAAAGAGAGTAAGCTAAATAGCATAGCAGACCAGATATGGAGCTTACTGCCACACGGAAAATCCAAGGAGTGTTTAGAATACAAAGCTAAAGACTATGGAATAGAAGTAGATTACATTTCAGAATATTTTACTTCAGGTGTGGACAGTTCGGTAGATGGGACTGTTTCTAAAGGAAGCTACACACCTGGAGCAAGGATAAAGAGAGGGCTCTATAAAACAAAGTTTTTAGGTTTTTTAAACGCAGACATTAACGCATGCAGGAATTTTCTCAAGAAGCTAGAGAAGTTTGACCTAACAAGCGGTGTAGGAAAGCCTGTAAGATTGAGAATTTTTT
>JBMFOW010000192.1:0-1904 GCA_049969455.1 bacterium
TTGCTCTTCTATAAAGTACTCGTTTTCTCCATTACTGATATCAAATTGATTTATTACATCTACCATATCTTCTTTAGTAAAAAAATTAACTAATCTTTTAAAGATCACAGCTCTATAATCTCTAAAACTATTAATATAAATATTAAAGTCTTCTACTAAATTTTTTGTAAAAATAAATCCAATAAAAGCCAAAAATAGATTCCTACTTTGGTTATAAAGTTCCTCAAAATCTAAAAAATATATTAAAACCTTATCTTTAAATAATACATTTTTTAAATTATAAAATAAAATATAAATAAAAGAATCCTTAAAATTATTTTCAATAAAATCTTCTAAAGTACTTAATAAATTTTTATCTCTAAAATAAAATAACAAAACATATAACAATATTAAATAATCAATTTTATAATTTCTATTATATTCAGTAATTATTAAATTAAATAACTCATTAAGCCCGTACAAATTAGCAAAAATATTATAATATATTATCTTATTAAAGAAATCCTTTTGAACTTCTATTTTTTCTTTTAAAACAGATTTTATTAATTCTTTATAATTAGTATTATCTTTTATTACTGAAACTAAGTTTAAAAAATCAATAGGATTCTCAGAGTTCGTAATTTTATTTATTAATTCTTTTTTTAAATCTTCATCAAAAATATCAAAAGCTATTTTAATAAGATAAAATCTTTTATTTGAATTATAATTATCATTATTAATTACTTGCATTATAGTATTAACTAATTGATCCAATTTATTTAGTTCCTTAAATTTTCTAGATAAAGTAATAACCTCAAATTCATTTAAATTTTCTTTTAATAAAATATCTTTTAATATATTAACAACCTCATCAACAGTTAGTTTATTTAAAGCTAAATAACTTAAAGCTTCTAACCTATACTTTAAATTAATAGAACTATTATTTAATATATTAAAAAAAGTATTAAAAGCTAACTCTTTATTTTCAGTATTTAGCAACATTTTAGCCTTAGTTAATTCTATTTTTATATTTCTTTCCATTTTTATACCCCCCTTAATAATAAACTATACTATTAAAATTATTTTTATAAAAGAATCTAATATCAGAAATTCTATATTTAAGCATAGCAATTCTTTCAATTCCCATTCCAAAAGCAAAGCCAGTATAATCAGATAAATTTAGATTATTAAGAATAATAGGATTAATCATTCCACACCCCAATATCTCTAAATACCCACTACCCTTACATATACTACAATTTGAATCTTTACCTTTACAAAATATACAACTAATATAAACTTCAGCACTAGGTTCTGTAAAAGGAAAATAACTAGGTACTAATTTTATATCTATATCTTTTCCAAACATCAATTTTACAAAATCGTATAAAGTTTTTATTAAATCTAAAAAACTAATATCTTTATCAACAGCAAACCCTTCTAACTGATGAAATTGAAAACTATGAGTAGCATCTAAATTATCACGCCTATAACATTTACCATAGGTAATAACCTTAAAAGGAGGCTTTAGTTTTTGCATTATCCTTACCTGCATATTAGAAGTATGAGTTCTTAAAAGTAAGTCATTAGAAATATAAAAAGTATCCCACATATCCCTTGCAGGATGATACTTATCTATATTCAACACTTCAAAATTATAATATTCATTATCAATTTCATTTCCATCAAATACACTAAAACCTAATTTTAAAAACACTTCTTCTAATTCATTTATTACCCTATCTAAAATATGATTTTTATTAATAAAATTATCAAAATAATCAATACTTAAATCAAAATCTAATTGATATTTTATCTTCGCTTCTAATTTATTAATCTCATTTAATTTTTCTTTTAAATTATTTTCAATATATTCTTTTAATTCATTAACTAATTTTCCATACTCTCTTTTTATTGAGATATCC
>JBMFOW010000193.1:0-1894 GCA_049969455.1 bacterium
GTAACATAAATTTTTCCTACATTATCTACATATAGTGAACTACCTGTATCATCTCCATTCCCCCCAGCAATGTTATTAATAACAACACCAGCATCATTATCCCCATCGTTATCTAAATCCCTTCCTAAATTGGTCCCAAAATTATTTGAGATTTTGCCTATTACTATAGATACCATACTTAATATAGCAGCTAACAATATTAATACTATATTTTTTTTCATTTTTTTTCACCTCCTTTTATTACTTATACTATTCAAAAAAAAAAAAAAAAAAAAAAACCTGCTTTTTTATACCTAAAAATTAAAATTAATTAACTCACTTTTATTTATCCACCTATAATCTCTCTACAAACTAAGACATCTTTTTAACACCTCCTAATATTTTTCACTATATTTCTTAGCTTCTTATATCATTGGTTTCTTTTAAAATATTTTAAAGTATCTTCAGGTTTAGTATATCTATTTCGATATATAAAATTCATTATAATTAAAAATATAATGGCTCCTAATATACCAGATAATATTAATAAAATTATTTCATTAATAGGTCTTAAAGCTGTTAAATTTTCCATTGTTAATCACCTCCTAATACAATCTCCTAATATAATTGAATCCCCCTCCTATTTTAGGATTCTAAATTTAAAAATAGTTATACTTTAGTATAAAATACTTATTTTTTAATTTTATTAAATATGGATTTTATTGATAGTATTCGATTTAAAAAATTATATTTTTAAAAAGATAATACTTTTTTAAGATTTTCTTAGCTTCTTAATTATTTTTTAATATTTTTTATATAGCTTTTAGTTCAAAATGATATTTAAATTTTAATTAAGAAAAATAAGATTTTAAAACTTGCATTAAAGAAAAAAACAATATTTTTTAAACAAGTTTAAGGATATTGATTATTGATTCCATTTTTTCTAAAAATAATTATTTATAATTTAGTTCTGATATTAACAAAAATAGCAGATACATTATATATAGTTGCTCTTCTTTTTAATTTCTTAACCTCATTTTTTTAAAATTATAACTTACCAAATTTATTACAAAAAAAATATAAAAAATAAAAAATATAAAAAATAATCAGTTTTAAATTTTTATAAATCTGATAAACTTTTTATAAATTTTGATAAACTGATCTTTTATTTTTCCTGCCTAATTATTCAAAATATATCAATAATCAAAAATAACTATATAAGCAGATTTAATTACTACCAAATTATACTATTAACTTTCTAAGCCACCATTGAAACTCTAAAAGAATTACTAAAGAAATATTAAAAAAGTATAAGAAAAATTACCAATATAATAGTAATCTTTTTAGATATTATAGTTTATTGATATTTTGCAAAGTTTGGTAATTGTAGAAATTAAAAAGTTTATTATAAATTTTTTAAATAATAAATTTTAAAATAATTTTATTATATAGATTTTAGCTGGCTTTTTTCTCTAGTTTTTGTATTCTAATAATTAAGTCATCTATGATTTGTTTTTGATTATAAACAGAAGCAAGTATAATTTTTATTTCTAAATATTTTTCACTTAAATCATCTAACCTTGTTTGAATACTATCGATCCTTTGTGCTAATTGTTCTATTTTTATACCAAAATAATTTCTAAATTCATCAATTTTATCCAATAAATACTGTTGCACCCTATCTATTTTAGAGTTATTTTCTTCTATTTTGCTTAGTAAATACTTCTGAACTTCTTCTATTTTGTTTAGTAAATGCTCTTGGATCTTTTCTATTTTAGAGTTATTTTCTTCTATTTTGTTTAGTAAATACTTCTGAATTTCTTCTATTTTTGAATTATTCTCTTCTATTTTGTTTAGTAAGTATTGTTGTAATTTATCTATTCTTATGTTAGTTTCATCAATGCGCTTGTTTAAA
>JBMFOW010000194.1:0-1823 GCA_049969455.1 bacterium
CCTTTGGTCCGGGGGCTATGTTAGTTGGATAACCCCCAAAAGGGGTTAAGGGGGTTACCCCCTCGTGTTAAGGGGGTTATAGGGGGTGCTAAACCCCCTAATGGGATTAAACCCCTTAAGCAATAAGTTAAGTTAAATAAAAAGGTAAATAAAAAAAAATATCTAAAATTTAAAAAAGAACTTAATAATATTTTTGTTTTATAAATTTGTTTTATAAATTGGGAAGGGGAATTGGAATGAATGAGGCTATTTTATATAATATAACAAGATCAAGGGAGTTATATAAAGAGGCGATAAATCATTTAGTAGGAGGAGTTAATAGTCCTGCTAGATCGTTTAATAAAGTTAATTATGATCCTATTTATTTTAAGGAGGGTAAAGGAGCTATAATAATAGATGAGGATAATAACAGTTATATAGATTATGTATTAGCTTGGGGTACAATGATACTAGGACATTCAAATGAATGTATAATAAATGAATTAAAGAAGCAATTAGATATAGGGATTCATTTTGGAGCTTGTCATTACTATGAAATAGAATATGCAAAATTAATAAAAGAGGCTTTTAAAGTAATAGATAAAATTAGAGTAGTAAATAGTGGAACGGAAGCGGTAATGTCAGCTTTAAGATTAGCTAAAAATTATACTAAAAGAAATAGAATTTTAAAATTTGAAGGTAATTATCATGGTCATGTTGATTCATTATTAACTAAAGCTGGATCTTCTGTATTAACTCAGGAATTAAATATAAATGAACAAGAAACGATAGTTTGTGAATATAATAATAAAGAGGATGTGGAGTTAGCTTTTAAGAAGTATGGAGAGGAGATAGCTGCAGTAATAGTAGAACCAATAGCTGGGAATATGGGAGTAGTAAAACCCAAGAATGTTTTTTTAAGATTTTTAAGAGAAATAACAAGAAAATATGGATCTATTTTAATATTTGACGAAGTTATAACAGGTTTTAGATTTTGTTTTGGAGGGATATCTAATGATTATGATCCTGATATAGTTATATTAGGTAAAATAGTTGGTGGAGGATTACCTATAGGAGTTTATGGAGGAAAGGCTTATATAATGGATAACTTAGCACCTTTAGGTCAAACTTTTCAAGCTGGTACATTTTCTGGTAATCCCTTAACCATGTTAGCTGGTATATTAACTCTTAATACCTTAAAAACTAAAAACTATTCATATTTAGAAGAATTAGGAGAAATATTAGAAAATGGGATTAAAACTATTCAAAGTAAATATAATTTGGATATAAATTTTAGTAGATATAAATCAATGTGGACATTATTTTTTAATAATTTAAATGAAATAAAGGATTATAAGGATGTAATAAAGAGTGATACTAATTTATATGCTAAGTTTTTTAGGTATCTTATTGAGAGAGGGGTATATTTACCGCCTTCTCAGTTTGAAGCTGCTTTTCTTTCTTTTGAACACAATATGTCATTAATTTCTAAAACTTTAGATATAATAGAAGATTTCTTTAAGAAAAATTTTTAAGTTAAATGTTAAGAATTTAAATGTTAAGAAGAATTAAGTTTTTTAATTTTTTTAGTAATTTTGGTAATTTATTTTTAATTGTAAGTGATTTTTGGTTAATATTTTTATCACTTTTATTTTCAACATTTTTGAGATTTGATTTTATTTTTCCTAAGGAATTTTTTTTTAGTAGATTTTCATATTTTAGTATATATTCTTTGTTAGTTGTAATTAGTTTATTAGCTTTTGGGGATTATGAAGAAAAATGGGAATACGCATCTTTTAGGGAGTATGTTAGGTTTATTATAGTTTTTAGTGTAATTAATTTGT
>JBMFOW010000195.1:0-1818 GCA_049969455.1 bacterium
TCTAAACTTAGTGGAATTAAAAGATAGACAAAAAAAATTGAATTGAAAAAATCAAAAAAATTTAAAGAAACTAATATTTTTCTAACCTATCTTAGATCAATAGAAAATTTTTATATTTTTTAAAAATGATTTTTTTATTTTTTACTTAATACTATTTATTAGAAACATATATATAATGTTAAGGGTTTTAGCCTACCTATAATTACTGTTATACAATAGTATAAGGAATTGAAACAATTATTATGATTAATCTTAATCATTTTTCTCTCCATGTTTTAGCCTACCTATAACTACTGTTATACAATAGTATAAGGAATTGAAATTAAGAAATTGAAATAAGAAACTAATATACAGTTATTTTATCAATTTGATAATAAATAGAACCACTATAATTTATATAGAATCTTAGTTGTTTATAATTATTATCAAAAGTATAAACATTAGCATTAACCAAAGAACTATTCAAATTTGCACTACCAAAATTAATAATAGGATCAGTAGTATTATAAGGAACACTCTTTATAATAATATTTCCATTAGTAGAAGTACTAAATCTAACAATATAAGAATCAGCTACATAAAAACTAGAATATAAATACTCATAATTAAATCTATTTACAAACAAATTTAAAGTAGAAACAAGACTTAAAAAACTAATAATAATCCCTAAAACTAGAAAAGAAATAATTAAAATATTAACTAACCCTTTTCTATTTCTAAAACAATTTAAATTATTATAATTAATCATTTTTCTCTCCATTATTATTTTATTTAATTTTTTTTAAAATTCCTCTAAATCTAAAGGATAAAATAAATAATAACAAATACTATATACAAAATTTAAAATAAATTCTTTATTTAATTCTCTTTGATTTAAAAAGATATCAGGTTTTACTTTATCATGAGGCTCTAAATTATAATTAAAATTCAAAAAAGAATTAGTATATAAAATAGTAAGATCATTAACTTCTAAATTAACTTGAATAAAAGGCTTACCATAAGAGAAATCTCCTAAGATAATACCTTTTCTTTTTAAAGTACCAGAAACAACTTCAGCAGCACTAGCTGTTAAATCATTCTGCACTACAAAAACAATTGAATCCTTAAAATAATCCTTATAATCACTACCACTATAATAATTAACACTCTTATGCTTATAATGTATAGTAAATAAATAACTATTAGATGGATAAAACAAATTAATAAAAAAAGAAGCAGTATATAAACTACCACCAGTATTATCTAACAAATCAATTATAACTATCTTTTTTAAATTTTTATAACTATCTTTATAAAAACTAAATAAATAATCCCTAAAATATTTATAATATCCAACAGGAAAATAATAAATTTTTATGTAATAAATTAAAAAATTATCTTTAAAAAATAAACTTATATTAATTTTATCATTTAAATCTCTTATAATATAATCTAAATTTTTTTCTTTTTCTAAGTTTTCTAGTTTATTTTGGTTCATATATTCTTCTTTAAAAATATCACTTTTATAAATTTTTAAATATCTATCATTAGAATAAAAATAAAGAGTATTCATAAATATTTGATCAATTTTTTGAATATCTTTTTTAATATCAAAATTTTTTTTACTAATTATATTTTCTATATTTTTTTTAAATATATCATATAGATTTTCTTTAACAAAGATATCTTCTTTATATATCCTTTGAATAGCATAAAAATAATTATTAATATAGCTATTTAAATAATTATTAGCAAAAGAACAGGAATAAAAAAATGAAAAAAAACCAAAAAAAAAGACAAAAAAGTAAAAAATAAATAACAAATAATTTTTAAAAATTT
>JBMFOW010000196.1:0-1789 GCA_049969455.1 bacterium
TGACTGCGGTACTAAGGGAAATTGAAAAATACCCAAGAAGGGATATAACACTTAAAAGAGCAAATGGTGAAATTTTAAAAATTGATTTAGAATTCTTAGATTTAAAAAACTCTATTTTAAATATTCATTATCCTAAGGATTTTGATAATTTAGAAAAAGCAAGAAATAGATTAGCTTTAGAAGAAATTATATATACTCAAGTTTTACTAAATACTTTATCTAAGAAAGAAGAAAAAACAAATATAAAAATAGATTTAATTAAAACTAAACAAGAATTACAAAAGATAATAAAATTACTTCCTTTTAGTTTAACTAATGCTCAATTAAGAGTTATCCAAGATTTTGTATTAGATTTTGAAAAAGGTAAAAAAATTAGGAGATTGATACAGGGGGATGTTGGTGCTGGTAAAACTGTTATTGCTATTATTTTATCTTATCTTTTAAAAGTTAATGGTTATCAAAGTGTATTAATGGCTCCTACTGAAGTTTTAGCTAATCAACATTATGTTAATTTTAATAATATTTTAAATAATTTAGGATTAAATATAAAGTTATTAACTTCTAAAATTAAGGGAAAACAGAGAAAAATAATTTTTGAAGAATCTCAAAATGGAGAATTAGATATTTTAATTGGTACTCATGCGTTAATAAATGAAAATCTGAATTTTAAAAATTTAGGATTAGTTATTATTGATGAGCAGCATAAATTTGGGGTTAATCAAAGGTATCAATTATATTCAAAATCAATAGATGCTCATTTAGTTGTTATGAGTGCTACCCCTATTCCTAGAACCTTAGCTCTTACTGTCTATAGTGATTTAGATATCTCTGTTATAGATGAATTACCTCCAGGTAGAAAACAAGCTATTACTGAAATATTTAATTATTCTAATATAAATAAAGTTTATAAGTTTGTTTTAAAACAATTAGAACAAGGTTTTCAGGTTTATTTTATTTGTCCTGCTATTGAAGAAAAAGAAGGAAAAAAAATTAAATTAAAAAATGTTGAACAAACTCTCAATGAATTACAAGAAGAATTTAAGAAATATAAAATAAATAACAGAGATATTAAAATAGGGATTTTACATGGTAGAATGTCTTCTAATCAGAAAGAATTAATAATGAATGAATTTAGAAACAAAAATTATGATATATTGATATCAACTACTGTTATAGAGGTTGGGGTTGATGTACCTAATGCTAATACTATTGTTATTTTGGATGCTGAAAGATTTGGGTTATCTCAATTGCATCAGCTTAGGGGTAGGGTTAAGCGTGCTTCTCATCAACCATATTGTTTATTGGTTACCTCTAAAAATTTAGATTCTATTGAATTTTCTAAAGCATTAGAGAGATTAAAAATATTAAAATATTATGATGATGGTTTTATTATTGCTCAAAAAGATTTAGAATTAAGAGGACCTGGTGAAATCATTGGATATAAACAACACGGATTTACTGAATTTAAAGCTTTAAATCCTTTAAAAGATCTTAATTTAATAACTTTTTCTAATATCTTAGCTAAAATTTTAGCTAAATACATACATAATATAGATTATTTAAAAGAAAAAATTATTCAATTACAAAATAATTTTTCTGATGTTTCTATTAGTATCTGATTGTAATCATAAAAATAATAAAAAAAACAAAAAAATTATTTTTATTAATAAAATAAAATTTATAAATTAATAAAATTTTCGCATTGAACAAATTTAGGAAGAAACATTGAGTCTTCTAACTGCGTCATCAGTCATCTCCGCAGTAGTATCAAAAATAACTTTAGTAGTTC
>JBMFOW010000197.1:0-1770 GCA_049969455.1 bacterium
ATAAACCCATCAAAACTGGAGTATGTATATGTAAAAAAGTATCTATAATATCACTAAATGTTATAAATGAAACTAAAAATAAAAAAGGAATAAATCTTAGTATATAATCTTTCATTTTATTAATATCTCTTAAATAAATTAAATATAATAAAAATAATAAGGCAGGGTTTCCAATTAAAAATTCTTTAAATCTTGGCCTAGCTATAAATATATTATCTAAAATATTTCTTAATTCACTTTCAAAAGGAAAAGTAAATCCAGTATTTCCACTCCTTATTAAATAAACTCCAACAAAACCTAATAAAATAACAAAAATCAATACATCTAAAATCCTTACTCTTTTTAATAAAAACAATCTTATATCATTATAAGAAAATACCAAAAATATACCTAAAAATATAGGTAAAATCAATAACAATTTTATTCCACTAACTTTATTAATAGCTAAATAAAGATTTTCATTAAATAAAACACTTTGAACAAAAATCCCCAAAACTATAATCCAAAATAATAATTTAAAATAAATTAACATAAAATTAAATTTTTTAGTAAATTCTATCAAAAAAACCTCTCTATAAACAAAAACTACAATCAAAAAAGAAATAAAAAATAAAGTTAAAACCTCAAATATAAACTCTATTTTAATTAAAAAACTCATAATATATAAAATAAATAAACCTAAAATAAAACCAAAAAATAAACCACTATTTAAATTATAACCATTATCTAATAAAAAATTATAATAATAATTAATAGAAGCAAAAGAATAAATAATAAATAAAATTAAAGAAAATATTGAAATAATTTTAATAAATTTTAAATAAGATACAAAATTAAAAGAGCTTTCAATTTTATTATCAGAGATCTTTAATATATCAGAATATGTATTTTTTAAAATTTTAATGTTATCAGAAAAATTCAGATTTTCAGAAAATCTAAATAAAATCAATCTACAATTTCTTTCGTTAAAAGCTAAATCAATTGAATTCAAAATTCCATTATAATTTTTATCTTTAACTACATAAGTACTAAATACTTTTATTTTATTTTTTAAAGGTAATTTATATGCAAATTCAATAGATCCTTTTTGAATATTTTTATTATTATAATATTCAACAAAACCAAAAACTAAATTTTTATTTATAAAAAATTCTTTTAAATTTTGAATATAAAATGGATATCCAGAAACATAAGGACCATTAAATATAATTATATCCCCACTTTTTATATAATTCAATTTATCAAGATTATAAAAATAAGAACTAATCCTCCATATTATTTTCTTATTTAAATTTCTATATTTATCTACCTCTTTTAATGGAAAAATCTCTAAATTAGTAACATAATCATAATCTAAATCTACTTCTATTACATTTCCTAATTTACTAACCTTATTATTAAATAAATTAATTAAAATATTATAAATAATATTAAGATAATCTAAGTCATTTGAATATATAAAAGTTTTATTAACTTGGTTATTGCTACTAAAAAAATTAGAATCTAAATAAGTTATCCAAAATTTAGGAGTAATTTTTAATTCATTTATTGAAGTTATGTCAATAATATTATAATTTTTTAATTCCTTTAAACTAAGAGTTTTAAAAGAAATAGCATTAATATCATTTATAATTTCTTTATCAAAATAATCTTTATAATTATAAATATAATTAGAAGAAAAATTAAGGTAATCTAAATAATCAATAGCTAAATATTTTTGATTATAATTTTTATCTAAAATAATCCTAAAGAATAAAAATAAAACAGATA
>JBMFOW010000198.1:0-1665 GCA_049969455.1 bacterium
GTTTTTAAAAAATTTATTAATTCTATAGTTTTAGATATTATTTCTTCTTGATATTCAATAAAACCTACAAAAACTAAATTATTTTTTATAATTATAAAATAAGCATTTAAAGAATTTTCATCTTTTATCGTGTTTATTTCATTTTTAATCCTTTTGATATCTATTTTATCATTAAAACTCTTTATAGATTCAAAAATAAAGTCTTTATTACCTAAATAAATATCATACTCAAAATTATTATTATAGTTAATTTTAGCATATATGCCTCTTGAAACTATTTTCTTAAAATCTAAAATTTTATAATTTTTTAATAATTTATACAAACTTAAATTGTTAGTATTCTTTATAAAATTATGAATAGATTTAGATAAGATATGATTAGATTTATAAGTAGAAATAAATAAAATTTCATTAACTAAAGTATTTATATCTTCTAATAAATTAGTATCTTTTAATGAATCTATATTTTCTAATTTGTTATCTTCTTTATTTTGTTCAATATTAATTTTTTTATAATTAATTTTTTGAATTATTAAATTATTAGATGTAATGGTACCTGTTTTATCAAAAATAAAAAAATTAGATTTAACAATTTTTTCAAAAACTGAAATATCTTTAACTAATATATTTTTTTTAACTGATTCAATAATACCTTTATTAACTGCCAAAGGGTAAGCTAATCCTATTGCACAAGGACAAGCTATAATTAAAGTAGAAATAAAACTCTTAAAAGCCATTTCATCATTATTTAAAATAAATCTCCAAATACCAAAACTTATTAACGCTAAACTGAATACAATAATAACAAAATTCCCCGATATTTTATCTACTAAACTTAAATAACTACTTTCTTTATTTGAAATATTTTTAATCAAATATTCTAATGAATTCCAAAAAGATTGCTCATTATTTTGAAAAGACTTTATCTTTATATTTCCATCAACAATTAAAGTTCCTGCTTTTATTTCATCATTAACTTTTAATTCTATTTTATTTATTTCTCCATAAATGAAATTGAAATCCACTAAAGCACTACCTTCAATAATTAAACCATCTACAGGTACAAAATCTCCTTTTCTTAACTCTATTATATCCCCCTCTTTTATATCAGAAATATCACTTTCTGTTATTTCAATTATTTTTTTAAATCAATACTTTTTTAGGTCTATATTTTAATAAATTACTTATACTCCCTAATTTCTTAGATTTTAAAAGATTTTCAATATATTTACCTAATAAAATTATTCCAATAATAATACTTGCAGTTTCAAAATAATAAATATGAATATTATTAAAAAAATTATAAACACTATAAAAATAAGCAGAAGAGGTAGATAAAGCTATCAATACATCCATATTGAGAACTCTATTTTTTATTGCAAAATATGAATTCCTTAAAAATCTATAACTACCTATTATATATACAATACTACTTAAAATAAAAATTAATAATAAAAGACTTTTATTACTTATCATTAAATTATGAAAAAACATTGAAATAATTAAGATAATAAAAGATAAGAAATTTATAAATAAAATAAATAAAAATTCTTTATCAAAAAAAAAATTTTATTATCTTCTGATTTTTCTTCTATATTGTTTTCTTTATTATTTAATACCTCAAATTTATAACCTAAAGCTTCTATCTCATTTTTTATATAATCT
>JBMFOW010000199.1:0-1654 GCA_049969455.1 bacterium
CTCTTAAGAAGCAATTATAGGAAATTTAACCCCCTTAAAATCTTATCTTGAAGACTTTTGCTACCTTAACACCATTTTTGAATTCCTAAACTAAAAAGTCAAGCTAAAAAAGAATTCTCTATAATCCTTTAAATTAATAAAAGAAAACAAAGGTAAAAACCCTTTCCTAATTTGCCCAGCTCTTAAATTTAATAAAAAAGCAGGATTAATAGTTAAATAAGCTAAAATATCATGTATATCTAATTTAAGATAAATAGCAGCTAAATTAGCTACAAACTGTAGAGAAAAAACATTACTACTACCTGCATTGTAATCAGTAGCTAAACAAATAGGGACTCCATTATCCTGCAATAACTTAGCATTAGCGTAATTTTTACCTAAAAACCAAGAAGTAGAAGGCATAATAACCCCAAAAACATTCTTAATCTCATTCATTTTTCTTAAATTCTCTAAGTTTTTATCTGTTAATACTAATAAATGATCAAAACTAATTATATCATAATCTTCAATTAATTCTATAGATTTATTAATAAATCCATCATCTTCAAACTCATTAACATGAAACCTAAAACTAAAATTATAAGGTTTTAATATTTCCAAAATTCTAAGGGTTTGGTTTAAATTAAAAGCAGTCTTATCAATAAAAATATCAAAATATTTAGTTAATTTCCTAATTTTATCTGCATCAGCAGATAATTTATTAAGATAATCTTCAAAATCAGTATGAGGAATATGTGCTAAAAAAGTAGGAACAATAATTATATCTACGTTTTTAGAGACTTCTTTAATCAATTTCAAATGTTCTATTTCCTTATCTAAATCAATAGCATAACCATTTTTTATCTCTACTACTTTAGTTTCACATTTTTTTAATAAACTTATCCTATTGATTAAATTTTTTTTAAGATTATCAATACTTTCATTTATAGTTTTAGAAACTGTATATTTAATTCCCCCTCCAGAATTAGCTATATCTTGATAAGAATACCCCTTTTGTTTTAAAATAAACTCCTCTACCCTACTACCTGCAAATAATAAATGAGTATGACAATCTATTAAAGAAGGAAAAACCCAAGTATTACAAACATCTATTATATTTCCAATATTATTTAAATTATTCAAATTATATTTAAACTTAATATTACTATAAGTATCAACATCTAAAATTTCATTTTTATTAAATAAAATACAATAATTTTTCAATTTTACTAAATTGTTTGAATTGTCTAAATTCTTAATAATAGGTTTATCATTAATATAAGTTATAATATTAGCATTTACTATTAAATTATATTTATTTATCATATTATAAATTCTAATTTTTTAAATTTTAAATTTTTTACTTTTTATCTTACTTTAATTATTAATTTTATTTTTTATTCTCTATACCCTTTTAAAAAATTATTTAAAAAATTAGTAAAAATATTCCTACTTGCAAAAAGGAAAGTAAAAAAAATGTTGAATAAAAATATTAGAATTAAATTATTAAATTATTCTGAAAAATAAGTAATGTTAAAAATAATAAAAAAAATACTTTTGTTAGCTTTTATATATTATACCCTAGTAATTATAGGTGTTGCAAATTCAAGTAATTTGGGAAATGTATTAATAATAAAAGGAAAAGATATAGAGCCAGTAAACTTAATAATTCAAG
>JBMFOW010000200.1:0-1644 GCA_049969455.1 bacterium
CTTTAATTATTGGTATTTTAATTATTTTTTCTTTTTTTATTTTGGTTCCAGTTATCTGGTGGTTAATTACTAGTTATTTAGCTAGTTATTTTTTTATTAATAAAGAAGGGAAACAAATTTTAACTGAAGCTTATAATTCTATTAATTTAGGGGCATTTGTAAGTTTAGTAATAGTTGCTATTATTTTGGTATTGGTTTCTATTTTCCTAGTTTTTGGTCTTAATATTTTTGGGCTTAATATAAATTGGATTACTGCTTTATCTGCTTCTTTATATTTTATGATTATTCCTTTGGTATTATTTATTATTAGTTTATTTATTAAATAGAAAATTTTAGGTATATTAAAAATAGTTTAGGGGGCGTTAGTATGAGTGATAAAATGAAAGTACTTAAAACTTTTGTAATTGGATTAGGTAGTACTGGAATTGAGATCTGTGAAAAATTAATAGAAAGAATAAATTGGGAATTAGGAGATATAAGCAAAGCACCTTGGGTAAAATTCTTAGGTATTGAAACTGATAAATCTAAAAATACTATTTTAAGAGATACAGGAGATTTTTATGTTATTGATATCCCACGTGACGAGTATTCTGCTATCCTAAGGAAAGAAAGACATTTAGTAGAAAAACTTAAGTTAGAGGAATGGGCTGATTTCGAGTTATTAAATAAATTGCCTTCTAGTGCAGTTGATGCAGGAGTAGGAAATATAAGAATGATTGGTAGATTAGCTTTCTTTTATAGATATAGAGATATAGAAAAACGTATAGAAGAAAGGATAAATGATTTAAGGAATTTAACAGGGTTTGAAGCAATGGAGAAAAGAGGTCCATTAAGTACTGGTGAAAATCCAGAAATTGATTTTCTGGATGAATACATAAGAATATTTGTGGTTGGTACTTTATGTGGGGGAACTTGTAGTGGAATGGCTGCTGATTTTGGATATTTCTTAGGATCAAAATATGGTGAATTTTCTAAAGTAGTAGCTTTTTTTACTATACCTACTCATTTGTTAAGTTCTAATTATGCAGAGAGATACAAAAAAAATGCTTATACCGCTTTAGTTGAAATTAATCATTATTGTTTTGAAGGAAATAAAATCCCTATTACTTTTCCTGATGGTCGAAAACCTGATATGAAGGATTGTCCTTATGATTTGATTTATTTGTTTTCTCCTAAAGGAACATCTCAACAAGATATTGAGTTAATGAATTCTTTAATTGCTGATAGAATATTTTTTAATATATTTATTCCTGATATAGATCCATCTCCGAGAGTTGTAGATGTTACTTCTATAAAGGACGATAAAACAAAACAAGTATCTGTTTTCTTGAGTACTTCTCTAAATTATATGGAGTATCCTGCTGAACGCATAATTGAAGGATGTATTTATAAATTACTTGAATATACTCTTAGAAAAATTTTAGAAAGAAAAGCTGAACCTGAAATTATTTCTAAGTATATTAATAAATTTCATCTACAGGATTATAAAGAACTTTTGGATCATATAGAGTCTAATATTAATTTTTCTGAATTAGATGAAATTATAAAAGAAAATATAGAAGAGATAAATACCGAAGGGAATTTTAGAGAAAAATATAATTCATTTAAGCAATTATTTGATAATAAGGGATATTTAGGAGATGA
>JBMFOW010000201.1:0-1140 GCA_049969455.1 bacterium
ATCACTGCTGGCAGGTTCACACTGCCCCTACTCTTGCCTATTCTACCATAGAGTAGAATAGTAGAGCTACTTTTTAACCTGCTCACACTCGCTTCAGGCATGTAATTTTCGTTGTAAATAGTCCTATCTATAGAACTATCCACGCCTGAAGTTAATTCTCTTATTTTATTGTATTACATTATGCAGTAAAACCTGCAAAATGTCAAGTATTTTTAAATTGCTAATGCAGGCTCTCTGTATCCTCGCATCACAGATACGAGGTTTTAGAGAGCCATTTTTCTATAAAAACAGATTTTAGTTTTTTATAGTTTTCTATATTCTGAGTGAGTAAGCTCCGTGCCTTACTCCTGAGACACTTTAACCTCTTAGATAACGGGACTTTCTCCTGTAGCAAAATAAAGCATGATGTCCTTTGAATTTTCCTTTATATTTATTTAATTTTTTTATGAAACGTTTTATATATGTAATAAGAATATAGCTAACTGTGATAAAATTCTTAAAGTTGTTTTATAATAATGTTAGTGATTACTAACTACAGGAGAGGTGTGGTATGAAAAGGTTTTCAACTAATTGTTTATCGAGGTTTTTGAACCTGTAGAAGAGTGTAGAGAAGTCTGGTATGGGTTTATTTGGGAATAGGTCTTCAAGTAAGTCTTGAGTGTCTCTGAAGGAGAGTTTAAGGAAGGTTTTGAGGATAAGGGCAGTAAGAATAAGCTTTGTGTGGTAGACGGCTGGTCTTCCTCTTTTTTTATGTATCTGCTGTATCTCGAGGTTTTTTTCAATGTATTCTATTATGAACTTTACAATTTGTTTATACTTTTTGTTCTTCATTTTAACCTTTCTCTTCCTTTTGGGAAGATATTTTACTATTTTTCAAACAGCCTCAAAACCTCTTGACTTTTTAGAGATACTTTCATATAATATTTTTCTCGAAATGAATAAGCCGGTGTAGCTCAGTCGGCAGAGCAGGTGATTTGTAATCACCAGGTCGTGGGTTCAAGTCCCACCGCCGGCTCTAAGAAAAGAATAAGGAGAGGTAGCCAAGTGGCCAACGGCAGGAGACTGTAAATCTCCCGGCGCAAGCCTTCGGCGGTTCGAATCCGTCCCTCTCCATACTACATGCGGGAGTAGCTCAGTTGG
>JBMFOW010000201.1:1150-1635 GCA_049969455.1 bacterium
CGGGTTCGAGTCCCGTCTCCCGCTCTCTAAAATCCCTTCTTTTCTATCTTGACAAAAACAGTATCCATAATGTATACTATTTAATCTGTAGATTGTAAAAACTGAGTAAAAGCTTATTTTTTATGCCCAGGTAGCTCAGGCGGCAGAGCACACCCTTGGTAAGGGTGAGGTCGCGGGTTCAAGTCCCGTCTTGGGCTTAGGGAAGCCTTTGAGAAAATGTTTTTTAGATATTAGGAGGTAAAGATTAATGGCAAAAGAGAAATTTGTAAGGGGTAAAGAGCACCTAAACGTAGGAACAATAGGGCACGTAGACCACGGAAAGACAACATTAACAGCAGCAATAACCTACGTACAAAGCAAGAAAGGATTAGCAAAATTCGTAGGATACGGAGACATCGATAAAGCACCAGAAGAAAGAGAGAGAGGAATAACAATAAACATAACACACGTAGAGTATGAGACAGAGAAAAGACACTACGCACACG
>JBMFOW010000202.1:0-1616 GCA_049969455.1 bacterium
AAAAAAAACAAAAAATCAAAAAATAAAAAATAATAAATAATAAAAAATTAACCTTAAAAATTTAAGAGGTAAAAAATGAGGATAAAATTAAAATACGAAGTAAATAAAAATTACATTCCCTTAATATATAGGCCTAAGATAATTTCATTAATAAAAGCATCATTAGGTAGCGATGTAGATAAACTATACTCCCAAAAAATAACAAAACCATTTACATTTTCACTAAAATTTAACGGAAAAATTAATGATGATAAAATCTATCTAAATGATAACAAAATAACAATATTATTTAGCTTTTTAGAAAACTATGACATAAATATCCTAAATTTACCTTATTATTACTACGAAGCAAGTTTAAAAATATATAACGGATTAATATCAATCCCAAGATTTTACTTCCAAGAAGACTTATTCTTAACCTTAAAATACTGTGGCTTTGTTTCAGAAAAAAAAATAAAAACTAATAAAATAAAATTTAAAACCCTATCCCCTATTCTATTAGAAACCAAAGATAATAAACCAATCTTACCAGATAACCCTAATTTTAACAACGAATTTAATAAAATACATCAAAAAATAATAACCTCCTTAGGATATAATTACAAAGAGTTAAAAATAAATATAATCTCTTGGAAAAAAAGAGTAATAAAAAATACATTTACTGAATTTCAAGAAAAAACTAATAAATCAGTAATGTATCTAACTACTTTTGATGCCACCTTAGAATTAATAGGAGATAAAACTATTATAAAAATTCTTTATAAAAAAGGAATAGGAAATAGAACAGGTGAAGGATTCGGAATGGTAGATATAATTTAACACAAACAAAACAAACATATTTCTCTTAAAGTAGATAAACTTGTGTTCTAAAAAACATAGAATACAATCAGATCTATACCTAAAGTAATAACTTAAAAAAAATTTTACAAGAACTTTTACAAAAAATAAAAAATAAAAAATAAAAAAAAAATACTAACAAATAATTAACAAATATAGTATAAATTATACTACAGATTTCTAATCTTAGTAGCACTATAAAACAAAGTAGTTTAAATAGAAGTTTATATAATTATAAAAAAATAATACTGCTATAAATAGATAATTTAATTAGGAGGACTTTAATGATAACAGAAAAAATATTAGAAAATAATAATCAAATTACTTTTTACCTATCCAATTGGTTATATAATAGCGGATTATTAGGATTATACAGAATTTTAGAATTCGCTAAAATTAATTTTACTTTAACAGAATATTCATTAACTATTAACACAAAAGATTTAAAAGAAATCAGTATAGCATTCTTTGAATTTTATATAAAAAAATATTTAATAGAAAAATTACCAGAAGAAATAAAAAATAATTTATCAAGATCTATAAAATCAAAAAACAAAATAAATATAAATTCAAAAGAAATAAAATCAATTATAATAAATTTTTTAGAAAATACAATAAATTATATACCAAATATACAAGAATATTTAGAAAATATAGAAAATAGTTTAAACGATATAGAAAATCTAATAATAAAACAATTAGCAGATAAATTCTCGGATAATACATCAATAGATAATATTTTACAAAAGCTAAAAATAAAAGAAATCATAAGCGAAGAA
>JBMFOW010000203.1:0-1593 GCA_049969455.1 bacterium
ATAGTTAAATTATTAAATACTTTTAGAACTATTTAAAATATTTTTAGAACTATTTAGCAAGAGAATTAGATAGAAATTAAGATGATGTGCTGTCGCTTTATTAAAAAAAATAAATTAACTATTTAAAGATTTGGAATACAAAGAATTTAAGATATTTAGTTTCCTCCATAGCAAAGTTAATTGGGTGATCAAAAGATTGCTGCCCCTTATATACTAATTTTCCTTTTATTCCCATTTTTTCAAATAAATGTAGGAATATTTGATAAAAATCATTTTCTTTAATTTTTTGAGAACAAGAAGAAGTCAATAAAAATCCACCATTTTTAACTAATTTTAATCCCTGTAAATTTACGTCTTTATAAGCTTTAATAGCATTATCTATTTTTTCTTTAGTTTTAGTAAAAGAAGGAGGATCTATTATAACTATATCAAATTCTTTATTTAAACTAACTAATTCTCTCAATTTTGAAAATACATTATCTTTATGAAAGATAAATTTATTTTGGAAATTATTTAGTTTAGCTTGTTGTAATACAATATTACTAGCGAATTCAGATTCATCAATAAATTCTACAAATTTAGCATTATTTTTTAAAGCATACATCCCAAAAGCACCTGTATAACTAAAACAATCTAAAACTATTTTATCTTTTGAAATATAATTTAAGAATCTTCTATTTAGAGTTTGGTCATAATAAAATCCTGTTTTTTGCCCATTTAATGGATCTATTAAAAAAATTATATCATCTATTTCAATTTTAAAAGGTAAATTTATTTTAGAGTTAATAAAACCACGTTTTAACTCTAATCCTTCTAATTTCCTTAAATTACTATCTCCTCTTTCTATTATCACATTTACATTTAATTCATTTAATAAAACCTTTATTATAATATCTTTTAAATTCTCTATTCCCTTAGTTAAAAACATACATACTGCTATTAATTTTTTAGATTCAAAATCTTCAAATAAATCTATAATTAATCCTGGTAAAAAATCACCTTCTGAATAAACTAATCTAAAATTATTATTTTTAAAAAATAGTTTTTTTTGATTATAAATTTCGGTTAATTTTTTTTTAAAAAAATTATAATTAATTTCAATATCTTCAAAAGAAAGTACTCTGAGCATTATTTTAGATTTAGAATTAAAATAACCTTTAGCAACAAATTGATTATCTAAATAAATATCAACAATTTCACCATCAGTTATATTAGGATCAAATGATTTAATATCCTGAGAAAACCCCCATAAATATCCACTTTTTAGTTTTTGATAAAATTTTGGTTTTATCTTTACTTTTTTCATAATCAATTTCCTTTTTAAAATAATAATAAACTTAATATATTATTAAATCTATTTAAAATTAATCCTTCATTTTAGAAATTTCAATATATATAAATAATTTAAAATCTATAAAATATTAAACAAAAGCAAAATAAAAATTATAGAAAAAACAATAAAAATTAATTTCATAAATTTTGTAAAAAAATTAATAAAAACAATAAAAATTTTTGAAAAAAATAAAACTAAATAAAATATAAAATATTTTTTATTATTATCATCATAAATTAATAAATCATTTGTAAATGTTT
>JBMFOW010000204.1:0-1571 GCA_049969455.1 bacterium
AAATTTTTGAGACGGAAAATATCTGCTATTGTACTGTAGAACAGTTGTCTTTGTTTGTCCTTGAAAAGTCAGACAAACAATATATCTATACAGTGCAAATGGTCAAAAAAGAGAAGGAACTTACTCCAGAAGATACGAGAGTTATTGAAAGATTTAAGTAAATTATTCAAAGCAGAATATGAAATTTTGCTTTGACTTTATTTTGAAAAGTATCTTTATTACTTAATCCTGTTTCAAAATAAGAAAGTATAAAAGATAACCATTACTGGCGTTGTTAAAAGTGAAGCTTGGATGATAAGAAGATACATTTTGCAAAAGAATTAAAAAAAGATAGAAGGAAAACTTGCTAGAAATGATATAAAATTTGAATTTTTTATACTTTCAGCAACTGATTATAATTTTATAGTTCTTTAATTGAGGGCTAAAGATCTTTGATATCAAAAGAAAAACACATAGAAAATGATTTATATTAAACGAAAATCAGCTAAAAAGGGCCATTACTTTAAAAAATAATTGTTTAAAAAATTATAAATAATAAAGGATTGATAAAATTAGTATAGAATAATAAAAATAAAGATAGTAAAAATTTTAAAGGAGGATTTTTTGAAATGGCAAGAAGAAAAAAACAGAAATTAGTTTCTTCTACTGGTGTTGCTCATATTCATTCTACTTTTAATAATACTATAATAACAATAACTGATGAAAATGGTAATACTATAAGTTGGGCTAGTGGTGGTACTGTTGGTTATAAAGGTTCAAGAAAGAGCACCCCATTTGCTGCTCAATTAGCTGCAAAACAGGCTGCTGAAAAAGCTCTTAATGCTGGATTAAAAGAAGTTAAAGTTATAGTCAAGGGACCTGGTATGGGAAGAGAAGCTGCTATTAGGGCTTTAAAGGCTGCAGGTTTAGAAATTAGTGATATCAAAGATGCTACTCCTATACCTCATAATGGATGTAGACCTCCTTCAAGAAGAAGAGTATAAAATTTTTTAAAATTACCCGAAATTTTTATAAAAACCTTAATATCTAAAATACCATATTTATTATAATACTAACGTACAGAATCAAAAGATAATCATTACAACAATAAATTTAAAAATAATTATATCATTCTGCTATATATTAAAAAATGATATTAAAATATAACGTAAGAATATATCCCTTGTTGTACCAAGAACTATAGATTTACTTTATATAAAAATATATTTAACTAATTTATATATATTTATATATAATTGATTATAAGAGATCCTAGAGATTATCTAAACTTAAAGAACATTATATTTCTAATACAAGGTAGTTTAATAAAAAATAAAATTCTCTATCTGTTATATAGTTATTTAATATTAAAAATTATAATAGGGTAAAAGTTTTTATTTGAAAAACAAAAAAAATCTTTAAAACCTATTTTTTATAACTAAAAATACAAAAATATTTCTAAAAGTAAAAAGGAAATAATTAAAAGAGTTTTGCTTAAAAAATAAGTGAATTTATAATTATTTCATAAATGAAGATCTATTATTTTTCTTGGTTATCAAATAAAGTAGGAAATAGCATATATATTAAATGAT
>JBMFOW010000205.1:0-1567 GCA_049969455.1 bacterium
GTGAAAACGGTAGTATAGGCGCAGTTCCTGCTTGGGGGAGTAGAGAGGCTTATAGAGTCCCTAAAGAAAAAATCATAAAGTTATTCAAAGAAGATGAAAAACTTAAAGAAATTATTCACAAAATAAATATCAAAAATTACTTAATATTACTCAAGATGATTTTATTTTAATAGAAGAAAAGATTAAATTTAATTCTAATATTTTTCCTTTTAATTCTATATTTTTGGAGATTCTTTTTTTAAGTATATTGATAATTTTATATAGTATTTTTGATGTTTTTATTCAATTGAAAATAATTGAATTTTTATTTGTTATTTTTTCAGGCTTTTTATTTATTATTATTATAAGGAATCTATATAATAAAAAAATATTTGAATTAAATTATAACTTAGTGCTTGCTGAATTAAAAGAATATCTTGAAAAAGAAAAAATAAAAGAATTTGAAAAAGAAAAAGAAAATATTTTGAAAGAAAATGAAAATTTAAAGAAGCAATTAGATGCTATGTTTGAATTTTATTCTAAAATAGATATTAATTATTCTTTAAATGATATTTATAAGAAATTGCATTATAGTATAGAAAAGAGTTTATCTTTTTCAAGATTGATAATTTTTTTATATGATGAGGATGAGAATTGTTTAGTATCTGTATATGGAGTTAATTTGGGTAATAAAATATTGAAATATGGTATTGGAGAGAGGTCTATTGGTATATGTGTTAAGGAAAGAAAACCCTTTGTCTATTTAGGTGGTACTATTAGTAGTAGTATGGCTATATTTATGGATGATAGATCTTTTGTAGCTTGTCCTTCTATAATTTCTGATAAAATTGTTGGGGTTATTTATATATCTAGTAGTTATTCTAAAGCTTTTAATGAAAATGATATAGATTTTTTACAAGTTTTATCTAATCAATTTGGAGTATTTTATTTATATTATAAGGAGTATTCTAAGACTTTAGATTTAGCTATAAAAGATGGATTAACTGGTTTATTTACCCATAGGTATTTTCAAGAGTTATTAACTCAAGAATTGGAGAAAGCTAAGAATTATAGTTATCCTTTGACTTTATTAATGATAGATACTGATAGGTTTAAGCAATATAATGATACTTTTGGGCATCCTGAAGGAGATAAGCTTCTTAAGAGTATCGCTAATATATTAATAAAGAATGTCAGAAAAAGTGATTATGTTTGTAGGTATGGTGGTGATGAATTTGCTGTTATATTAGTAAATACTAAGAAGCAAGATGCTTATTATATTGCTGAACGTATAAGACAAGGCTATTCAGTACTAAAGAAAGGAGATATTCAGGTGAGTGCTTCTATTGGAATTGCTTCTTATCCAGATGATGCTATAACTAAAGATGAATTAATAAAAAAAGCTGATAATGCTTTATATGAAGCAAAAAGATCTGGTAGGAATCGTGTAGTCTTAGCTTAATCTTTATTTTAACTTATTTTTTATATAAAAATGATATTAAATAAATATAAAATATTAAATTATTTTTATTTAATTTTGCCGTTTTTGTTTATTTGGTTTTTGTTTCATTTTTTATCAGTTATATTA
>JBMFOW010000206.1:0-1545 GCA_049969455.1 bacterium
GCGGAGCTACTTTTTACCCATATTATTATACGGTCAATCCTGTCAAATGTCAAGGACTTTTGATCTGCTCACCTTTTGCTCTCCGTATTTTCGTATCATAGATACGAGGTTTTAGAGAGCAGTTTTTCTATAAATTTAAGCTTCCCTATTATTTACTTTCAATAAAATTATCTTTTCTCCTTTTTTACTTTATTTCTTATTTTTTAATCTATTTTTTTTAATAAATTCCTTTATTTTTGATTCTAAATTCTCACTAGTTAAGTAACTTATATATAGAGAATTAGTTTTAATTGAAATATCTTGTATAATTTTATATTTACTAAGTATTTTTTGTTTAAAAATTTCTTTTATTTTTTCATTTGAAAAATCAAAAGTTCTTGTTTTTTTAGTTACAGGATCTAATAAAGTAACACTTCCTAAAATAGGTAAATCAAATTCAACCGGATCTCCTACTTTTATTAAGATTAATTCATTATTTTTTTTTACAAAAGAATTAAAAAGCCAGAATATTTTATTAATATCATCTTCATTTATATCTATAAAATCAGAAATAAAGAATAAAATAGAAGTTCTTTTTAAGAATTGATTTACCTTAGTTATTAAAGGTATAATATTATTAGAAGCTCCTAAATATTTTTCTTTGTTTTCAAAAAAATCTTTATAAATATTGTTTAGAAAATATAATATTTTATAAGTATTTCCTAACTTTTTATAAGGTTTAAAATAAGAGAATTCATTTTTAAAAGCTATAAATGCTCCTAATTTTTCATTAAGTGAATGTGATAAATTAATTATAAATGCAGTTAATTCTATTAATAATTCTATTTTTAATTTATTTTTAGTTCCAAAAAAAAGGGTGGAACTTAAATCTATACATATAAATATAGGGATTTCTCTTTCTTCTTGAAAATTCCTTACAAATAATTGATTATATCTTGCACTAACATTCCAATCTATATATCTTGGATCATCTCCTTCTGTATATTCTCTTACATCAATAAACTCAATTCCACTACCCTTAAATATAGATCTATTATT
This sequence comes from bacterium, assembly GCA_049969455.1. Classification (GTDB taxonomy): domain Bacteria; phylum DRYD01; class DRYD01; order DRYD01; family DRYD01; genus CAKZQG01. The sequence goes on from JBMFOW010000206.1 coordinate 1,039, forward strand.
TCCAAAAATTAATCTATTACTATACTTTTTTGTAAGTTTTAGATAAAAATTAGGTAAATTCTCTATAAATTTTAAAGAAAAATTATCTACCATCTTTTTATTAAAAATTTTTACTAATTATTTAATTTTATTAATATTAATATTTAATTTATTTAATTTTTTAATTATCCTTGTTAAAAATAGATATTAAAAAATTTCTAAACTTAGAATTATTCATAAAAAGCAATTACAAAATACTAATTACAGGCATAAACGGTAAAGTATAGGGTAAAATAGAATTAAAATATAAAGAATAATTTAAGATATTTGAAATAGTAGAAAATAGGTAATCTCCTTTTTGAATATCACTAAATTTATCTGAATTCTTAAATATAATATATCCCTTAATAGGAATTAATAAAGAAGAAATAGCAATACCAATTAATGGTATCCCTAAAATTATACCAATACTTCCTAAAGATCCAATTAAATCTATTATTCCTAAATACTTATAATATTTATCATTAG
>JBMFOW010000207.1:0-1533 GCA_049969455.1 bacterium
GTCCTAGAATAACCTACTATATGAACTTCACCAAGACCGTCTCCTGGATATGAATAAGTATTAGGAGTTAAAAAAATAGAACAATTATTAAAAATATTACTTGCATTGCCAGTAGGATAAAAATTGTAATAACTTCTGTTATTAAAAGTAGATTTCCTTAAATAAATTAATTTATTTCTAAGTGCAAAACCCCAACCCCAATCCCAACTAGTAAAACTTGCCCTTAAACTAACCACAATATTAATAGAATTATTATAAAAATAAGCATCCATATCCCTAAAAGTATTTATAGTTATTTGATTTAAAGAATTTGAATAATAAGCTTGATCATTTAAAGATTGAATACTAGAAAAATTAACTAAATCATTAGTAGAAAAATAGCAAATATCTCGTGCATAAGGAGCAGAAGCAGTATTATTGTAAAATATAAAATGTAAAGCATTAGGAGTATTAGCTATATTACCTATTAAAACAATAGGTACTATAGGATATAAATTGTTCTCATTACTTCCTATTAATTTTTTATCTAAATTAATTATGTTCCAATTGATACCATCACTACTCCCTGCATAATACATATCATTAACTGAGTTATCTGCTACTCCAATTCTTTCAGTAGAAAAAACAATATGGAATTTATTATTAGCAGCTAATCCATAAGCAATCCTTGGATACCTTATAACAACATTATAACTTCCAGTGTCATAAGGTAATCTAAAAACTTCTTTTTTAATCCAATTCCCTTTATAATTATTATATCCCAATTTTCTATAAGCAAAATATAATACATTATATTGCTTAAAATTTCCATCAGTAGGATCATATAAAAATTCATTATTATTAACATAGCAAGTATATAAATAATTTCCAACAGATAAAATCTTAGTTCTTGAACCTAAAGAAACTGCTGTAGAAGGCACAGAATAAGAAAAAGAATTAGTATTATCTAAATCTTTATAATTCCAATTAGAACTATAATTATTTTTATATGCTTTAAAAAGATAATAAGAAGGAGGAGGAGTAGTAGCGGATCTTATTTTAGAAAAAACAATATTATAAGATCCTAATTTAGTATCAATATTAAAAAAATCATTAGGATCACTATTAGTATTAGATGCATTTAATGGAGCAAAATTAGGAAATATATTTTCATTATTACTAATAGCATACATAACTTTATTATAATCAATATTTGTATTATCAGAATTTATACCACTTATAATGTAATAATAATTTATTATATTTTCTTTTCTTAATTTAACTAAGAAAGCATGTTCTTTTTTAATATTATTAAACTCAGTATAAAAATAAACATAAACAATAGAGGATTTATTTATAAATTTAATATCTTTTATATTATAGGCATTAGGTAATGGATAAAAATTAATACCTCCATCTATTGATTTATAAACACCATTAGTTGCTGCAACATAAATAGTATTTGGTTCTCTTGGGTCTATAATAATCTGATTAGCCCAATCTCTGGGAAGTTTCAAAACCTGCTTCCATGTTTTTCCTCCATCAGTAGTTTTC
>JBMFOW010000208.1:0-1408 GCA_049969455.1 bacterium
AGGTTTCGCCTTCACTGCTTCCAGTAAGAAAGTTAAGAAAGATTTGTCTTAATAATAACTCTCTTAGAAGAGAAAAATATAAGGTATTTACTCCTAATAGTTTTAGAAATTTTAGAAAACCTCTTTTAGTGCCACGCCTGTCCACCCTATTAAATTAGCTAATGCTACGTCTCCACTGCTTTTAATTCAGTAAATCAGAAGGACTAAGTAATCCTATCATTATACATTAATGTTTTACATTATTAAAAGTCTAGATATTTCTGAATTTCTAATCTCTGTAGAATTAAAAGTTATATTTTAGGTTATTAATATTTTTTGTGATTTATTGAAAAATAGTATTTGGTTTGTTAAATTTATATAAATATGTTCATTAAAGTAAATGGAGAATTGAAGGAGATAAATGTAAATACTCTAGAAGAGGTTATTCGGCTTTTAGGTTTTGAGGTTTCAAAAGTTGTAGCTGTATTAAATGGCGAAATAGTTCCTAAGAGTAAAGTTTCTGAAACTTATGTGAAAGAGGGAGATGATATTGAAATTTTGACTATAATGGGAGGTGGATAATGGATTTGTTTGAAATTGGTGGAATAAAACTAACTAATAGGTTAATATTAGGGACTGGTAAATTTAGTAAATATGATTATATACCTAAAATAATAGAGGAAACTGGGTGTCAAATGGTTACTGTTGCAGTTAGAAGAGCAAGGGATGGTATGGTTAAATCATTAAAAGATTATATTCCAGAAAGTGTAAATATTCTTATTAATACATCTGGTGCTAGGAATGCAGAAGAAGCTTTAAAGATAGCTAGAATAGGGAGAGAATTATTAGGTAGTGATTTAATAAAAATAGAGATCATTACAGATACAAAATATTTGATGCCAGATAATAGAGAAGTAATAAAAGCTTGCGAAATGTTATCAAGAGAAGGTTTTAAACCATTCCCTTATATGATGCCTGACCTTGTTTCAGCAAGATATATGGTAGATGCTGGAGCTGTTTGTGTAATGCCTCTTGGCGCACCTATTGGTACCAATAAAGGTTTATTAACGCAATACTTTGTTGAAATGTTAAAAAACGAACTTAGTGTCCCAGTAATTGTTGATGCAGGTATAGGAAAACCTTCTCATGCAGCTCAAGCTATGGAATTAGGTGTAGATGCAGTTTTGATAAATACAGCAATAGCTACTGCTAAAGATCCTGTGAAAATGGCTGTTGCTTTCTCTAAAGCAATAGAAGCAGGTAGAATTGCTTATCTATCAGGTATACCTTCTGAAAAGATCTTTGCTGAACCTTCCTCTCCAATGGATGAATATTTAACAGGTTTTTTAAGAAAGTAGAATATTATTTTAAAATAAATATTCTCTCTAAATTAAGGATGTTTGAGAAATACTTTTAGTATCTTTCCCGC
>JBMFOW010000209.1:0-1380 GCA_049969455.1 bacterium
AATAATTTCATTTAAAAGTGTATTTAAAGGGGTTAAAAAGTTATCTGGTAGTTTATTAAAATTCTCAAAATTCATTGAACTTATTGAAGATAAACTTTCCAAGAAATCACTTATTTTTTTAGGTAAAGCCTCAAAACTTGTTTTCATTGTAATAAGTTTATTATTTAAATTTTCAAGATTTACAATATTTTTATTAATTGATTTTAATGAATTTTCTATTTGATATAAAAGGTTAGCAGTAGTTGTTAATTCTTTATTAAGATTTTGATAACTTTCTATTATATTACTTAAATTAAATATTTTATTTATTTCTTCTATTTTCTTGAATTCAATATCAGTTAAATTATTTATTGCTTCCTTAATAATTCTTATACTTTCATTAAAAACACTTTCAATTCTTTTAAAAACTTCTTCAGTGTTAATTTTTTTATATAAATTTAAATTTTCTAAAAAGATATTTATTTCTTGTAATCTTTCAAAAATTCTCATTAAAGATTGTTCTATTACATCAAAAGTAGATATCATATGTCTATATTGTGTATCTGTTTTCCCTAAAGTAGATATTAAATTTTCATAATTTGTCTTCATATTTTGTAAAGTATTCATTATTTGTGTATTTTGTCTTTCAAACCCTTCTAAAATAGATATTGTATTTTTAAAAGCTTTATCTGTATTTTCTAAATTAGATACTAAATTTTTAAAACTTGAAATTATATTATCTAATTTAAAAGTATTATTTAATTCTTGTAATTCTTTTAAAACTTTTAAAAGTTGTTCTCCTTCAGTTGTTTTAGGAGCTTCTAAATCTATTTTTATTTTTCCTCCTATATTAAAAAAATCTTGTAATTCTTGAGTTTTAGAAGATAATGATTGAAGAGTTTTTAATTCTTGAATAACAGGTCTTATTTGATTTAATACCTCTTGTCCTCCTCCAGAAGATATCCTTTTTGTGAAATCCTCTAAAGCAAATTTTAATCTAACTTCAAAATTATTACTAAAATTTGCCATATCTTATCACCCTTTAAATAACATTAATTAAATTTACTCTTATTACTTCTGGAACCATTATCCTACTATCTACATAATAACCATCTTTACCTTTTTTAACTTGAGCTTTAAATATAGGAGAAGCTGTTTTTATTAAATCTTTATTTCTTAATTTATTTTGAGTTGTTATATATAAATAACCAAGTTTTTGTATATATCTACCACTAACTTCTAATAAAGCATTTTGTAAAGCAAGATTAATTATATTTAACATATGCCCATATATTTGTTTATTAACATCTACATATATTCTTTTTATAATTAAACTATATAAATTTTGATAATCTATAGTTTCTTTATCTATAGCTTTCTTTAAAGCATTAGCAAGTTTAT
>JBMFOW010000210.1:0-1376 GCA_049969455.1 bacterium
CATCAGGTACACCTACCGTAGCACTCAGGGCTCCAGGAGTAGTGGAAACCATAAAGGATGGGTACAACGGTTTTTTGGTTGAAAACCTTGAAGATTTTAAGGAGAAAATATTATTTATAACAAAAAATATTGATAAATTTTCTTTAAACGCAAGAAATTTTGCAGAAGATTTTTCCTGGGATAAGACAGCTGATTTGTGGGTAAAATTTTTAAATAATCTGAATTATTTTCTAAAAAATTAGCTATAGCAATTTGATAAAATGGTGCGAAGTTTCCAAATACATTATAACCATATACTGCTAATAAAAACAAATAAAAATTAACTATATTCATTTCTCCCATAAAAAATAAAAATAAAGAAACTAAAAAACCTAACAAAGTTAAAAATGGAACCGTATATATAAATAATAATAAAACACCATCTATTTTTTGATGAATATTCAATTTATCTGACAAAATTAATTTAAATAAATATTTTAACATAACTTGATTATGTCCTCTAGACCATCTCCTTAATTGTCTTGCCCTAATATTCCAATCTTCGGGGACTTCTTCAAAAGATTCTAACCTATTAGCATAAACAACTTTGTAACCATTTAAAAATAATTTAAAAGTTAATTCTGTATCCTCAGCTAATATATTAGGATCAAATTTTCCCAATTTAATAAATAAATCTTTTCTAAAAGCTCCTGTAGTACCACCATACTGTGGAACTAAATTTAGATTATATCTTGCCTGTTGATCTATTTGATATCCAGCAGCTCTTTCCATTGTCAACATTAAAGTAAGTAAATTTTTATTTGAATTATATGGTACTACTTTTCCCATAACTGCTCCTACTTCAGGATCAATAAATGCTTTTACTATATCTTTTATTTGGCTTTTGGGAACTATGTAATCTGCATCATAAATCACTATTATATCTCCAGTAGCTATATCTACTACTTTATTTATTATATTTTGTTTACCTTTGGTTTTATTATCATAAATATGTATTGGTTTTATAAAATTATATTTACTAGCGTAAAAATCAAGAATTTCCTTAGTCTTATCTGTAGAATGATCATTTATTGGAATGATTTCTAATTTATCTAAAGGATAATCTATATTTATTAATGAATTTAATATCTGATTTGCTACTTTTTCTTCATTATGCATTGGTATTAAAATGCTCACTTTAGGTAAATCGGAATCTATTATATCTTGATAATAAACTTTTTGTTCTGAAAAAGTTCTATTTAGTGTAAAATAATAATGTCTTATTGAATATAATATCAGTATTATCATTAATATTATTAAATATAATTTTAAAAAAAATATAATTAAATTTAACATACCTATTGAATAAATTTATAATATTTATTTTCTTTAAATAA
>JBMFOW010000211.1:0-1324 GCA_049969455.1 bacterium
AGTTTAATGCAACCATAAAGGCAATAATAACTACAGTTAATTCATTATAAAAAATAAAAATATCTATAAGGAAAGTAAGTATTAAAATTATCAACATAGTCTATTAATAAATCATTTGTTAAATAAAAATAAAGAAATATAAAATATATCAATAATATCCAAAAAAATTAAAAATAATAAAATTTAAAAAAATAATAAAAATATTGTATATTTACTACTTTTCTATATTAAAAAGTACTCATTAATTCAAGTAAAAATAAAATTTTCAAACACTAAATTTCCACTTTTTACTTTTTTTTTAAAGAAAAGTAGATAATTATTATAAATTATCTAACAACAATTATTCCTTTTTCTGGAGAGAAAACAACTTTATTAATAACTCCTTCTCTAGATCGATGCTTAAGACTATTCCTGTAAGTAGGGCAGTATATGTAATATAAAGATACGTTATTTCCCGCTTGATACTCATAATAATCATTAGCAACAGGACATTTATAATCCTTATCAATATAAGAATCTAAAGGATTACCTGATAGTGTTATTGTAAAATCAGAATCAGGATATTTTCCATCATTATCATTTGAATACATCTCTACTACAGAAGATATATTTTTTAATATGGTGGTACAGGATGTTAATTTAGCTGCATTTCTAGCATTCACAAAATTAGGTATCAATGCTACAGCTAACAAAGATATAATAGCAATTACTATCATTAATTCTAACAAAGTAAATCCTTGTTTTTTATTTTTATTATAAAACCTCTCTTTTTTCATCTAAGTAATCCTCCCCAAAAAAAATAAAAAACAGGGCGGAGAGGATTCGAACCCCCGACCAATGGATTTGGAGTCCACCGCTCTACCAAACTGAGCTACCGCCCTTTATATAAATCTTATTATTGGAATTTTTCTATAATACCAATAGCAGAATCCAAAACTGGACCACCTTGTTGATTATTTTTTCTATGTTTTCTACTAGCTTGATTCTGAGCTCCTTGAGCTGCTGGGCAATATATCCAATAACCTGTACCAGATGCATTAGATAGAGCATACTGATAACGCTGAGCAGCTGCTGGACATAAAAGAGTTTTCGAAATATATTGATCTTGCAAAGTACCAATACCATTAGCTGCACCAGATTTTATTTCAGTAAGAGTAGTTGAATTTCCAGGATAAAGACCATCATAGTCATTTGAGTATGTTTCCACAGCAGTTGATATATTCTTTAGATTAGATTTACAAGCAGTTAATCTTGAGGCTTCTCTTGCTCTCATAAAGTTAGGTACCAATACTGCTGCTAATATTGCTATAATAGCGATAACGAT
>JBMFOW010000212.1:0-1292 GCA_049969455.1 bacterium
TGAGTTAATACTCCTTCTAAAAATATAAATTTAAATAAATCATTGATAAAAGCTTTTGAAAAATTACTAAAAAATCTTTCTGATAATTCTATATTTGTTAATTTTATATTTTCATCTTTTATTGTATCTTCTGACATATATGACACCCCCTGTATTAAATTTAATTCAAGTAAAAATAAATAAAACTTAAAAATATATATAGTAATTTCTTGAATTGAGCTTACTTTAAAATTTAAATTTAAGTTATTTGCTATTTGTTTAAACAATATACTTTTTGAAATCGGAATCATTTTAAATATGTTTTCTATGGTTTTTAAAAATATTCTTTCATTATTGTTAAAAACTATCTTTTTAGCTGAGTCTAATTTAAATTCTTTTTTTAGAATTTTAATAAGATTTTTGTCAGTAATTTTATTTAGTAAATTCTCATCTTTAAATATTTGATCTATATATTCTTTTGTAGAGAATATTTTAGAAATTGTTGTAGGTAAAGTATTCTCTATAAATAGCTTTATTTTAAATGCATTGTTTTCTTTTTCGTAAAATAAAAAATTATATAATATATAAATATTGTTCTTTTGTAAGTAATCTAATATTTCATTTTCATCTTCTGTTATTTTTTTTAAATTATTTAAAGTATTTTTATTATAGTAATCTTTTATCAATTTTTTTAAATTATCTATGAATTCTGAATTATTATTTATTACAAAATCTGGAATAAGATAATAATTAGTATTTGCTAATTTAAAACTTAAATAATTATCTATAAAATAGTAGCCGTCGATTATTTTATAAATACAATCTATACATAATGGAAGATTTTTATACATTTCTTCTTCTTTAAATCCATTAGATATGTAATTAATTTTATCAAATGTATAGAATTTTAAAGGGAATCCTTTAGCTACTACAGTTTTTAAATTATCACAACCATAACATACTCCTTCCCCTTTTATTTCATAAATATCCTCTTCAAAGCTACTTAATATTAATTCTTTAAATATAGATAATTCAGAATTATCTTGTATTATGTCTTTTAAATAATAAATCTCTTTATTTTTATCTATGAATCCTATTGTTATCAAATAGTTTTCTTTAGAACTTTTTTTATCCAAAACAATACTTTCTAATTTTTTTATTATATTTTCTTTATTTTTTTCTAACTGTAAATACATTTTATATAATATTGGGTATTTTTCTTTATATTTTTCTTTATATTTCTTAAAATATCTAAAAATTCTATTTTCAAAAGTTTTTTTTATATCTTTTATATTTATTATTTTGGCTGTTGG
>JBMFOW010000213.1:0-1277 GCA_049969455.1 bacterium
AAACTGAAGATTTTGTATTATATTCTTTAAGTTATCTTAAAAATAAATATAATTTAAATGATTTTGATTTTATTTTTTTAGAACTTGGAGTTGGATCAGGAAATATTATTTTAAATTTTTTTGATTATTTTAAAAATAATTCTAAGAACATATTTATAGGCAGTGATATAAGTTTTAAAGCTATTAACTTAGCTTCAGAAAATTTTAAAATAAACTTTAATTATCTTCATAATAATTTATTTTATTTAATAAATTCAGATAAATTTTCTTTTATTAATTTTAATAAATTAATGAATTTCTTGATTAGTAACAATTTAAATTTAATAATTTTTAGTAATCCTCCTTATTTAAATAAAAAAGAAATTAAAAAACTATATGATCCTTTTATTTCCTTATATTCCAAAAATAAAATTAGTTTTTATTTATATATTATTGATTTTATTTTGAAATTAATTGATTCTTATTACTTAAATAAAAATTTATTATCTAATGTTAAGGTAAAAAATATTGTTAAAGTAAAAAATATTGAGAATATATCTATTGAAACATTTTTAGAAATAGATAAATTGGGTTTCAAAAAACTATTTAATAAAAAAAATAATAAACTATTAAAAAAAATTGAAATTTTAAAGAAAAATAGAATTTCAAAAAATATTTATTATTTTTATATAAAATATAGGGATTTTTTTGTAAATATTAGCTTTTATATAGTATAATTGTGTTAATTAAACTCATTTAATTTTCTTATTTAATTTTATTTAACTCTAATTTTCAATTTAATTGGTGATTTTTGTTAATTAATATATAGAGTTTTTTTTGATTTATCTCTTTTAAATTAGAAACTAATGTTTAAGAAAAATTTATTTTTTTGTTTTTTTGTCTATTTTTTTATTACTTTTTATATAGTATTCTTTTAATTTATTTAGTACTTTTTGATGAACGGTATCTGGATTTAAATCAGTTGCTATTTGTATTACTTCATCTATATTTTTTACAGCATATATTTTAAATTTTCTATTTTTTATATATAGTAAAATTTCATCTTTTAATGTTAAATCATTTATATTTTGATAAGGTATAATAACATAAGCTGGGAAATGATTTCTATATTTACATATTTCAAAGAATCCTTCAATTTTTTCTTTTATTCCACCTACTGGTTGAGCTTCTCCTTTTTGGTTCATAGAGCCAGTTATTGCTAAGTTTTGTTTTACAGGTACTTGAGCTATTTGAGATATAAGAGCTAATACTTCTGCTAAAGAAGCACTATCTCCTTC
>JBMFOW010000214.1:0-1259 GCA_049969455.1 bacterium
CAAAACTTACTATATATATAAAACCAAAATATACAAAAGTCATATATACAAAGATATAGAAGTTAATTATAGGTATGTAAAAAACAGTAGAGTTTTACTAAACAAATACGATTTTATTAGCATAGATGAAGAAGGTACTATTGAAATAGATGATGCTATATGTGTTAATAAAATTAATAATAAAACAGAAATTCTAGTAGCAATAGCAGATTTAAGCGAATATATCCCATTATCTTTATTCCATATAGCTTATAATAACCAAAATTCATTATACTTTACTTATAACAATTTCTATATGCTAATAAATAAAAATGTTATAAAAAATTTTTCATTAATAAAAAATAGTATAAAACCTGTTATAATTTTTAGGTTACTATTTTCTAAAGATTTAGACTTAATTGATTTTGATTTTGATTTTAAATTAATAAAAATAAAAGAAAATTATTCGTATGATCTAGCAAATAAATATGAAGTATTTTATCAATATAATATTCAAAAAATAGCTTATAATTTATTAAACAAGAGATTGAAAAATGGAGGTATATTTTTAAACATCCCTAAATTAAAATTAGATAAAAATTTAAAACAAATAAAACCAGTTTATTTCTTAAATAACTATAGATTTATAATTCAAGAATTAATGATAATAACAAACTATATAGCTTCAAAAATAGCAACCAAATATAATATCCCTTTTATTTACTTAACAAATAATACTCAAATAAATGAAAAAATAAAAGGAAAAATAATAAATAACCCCTTAGAAATATATAACATCACAAGAAATATAGAAATATCCTTATATTCAATAGATAAAAAAAATCATAATTTAATAGGATATGAAAGTTATACTCACATAACAAGTCCAATAAGAAGATTTATAGATATAATAAACCAAAGGCAAATTTTATCTCTATTTTATGATACTGATCCATATTATGATAATCAAGAACTAAAAGAATTTATTAAAACATCTAACAACGAAAATATACAAAAAAATAATTTATATAGAAACTATTTAAAAAATTATTTAAAATATTTTTTATATATTAACAATATTGATTTTTTAAAAGGGTACATAACATATCTAAAAGATAATCTAATAAAAATATATTTATCCGATTATCTTATAGAAATTGAAGAAAACAAAAATAATATAAAGATACTAAAAGGAAATATCCAAAAAAATCAAGAAATTATATTTAAAATCTTAAGATAATAATTTTCTAATATTTTTCCTATATCTTAAATATTAAAAT
>JBMFOW010000215.1:0-1254 GCA_049969455.1 bacterium
AAAGAGTAATTACTAATTATCCTAATTCTTTAATTTTAAAAATCTACAAAAAATGGTCTTATAAAGCTATAAGATTATTTTTTAATAAAAAAGTAGATATTAATATAGAAAAAGCGAAATATATTTTAAAATCTATTTGTGAATATAAAGAAAATTTAATAAAAATTAATAATTTGATAAAATTACATAGCTTTGATAATATTGATAAAAATGAAATTTTACTATGGTATAGAAACCAATTAGATACTTTTAAGGGAAATATGAGAAAAATATTAATAAAAATTATAAATATAGTTATTTTAAATAGAATTTATCAAGATGCTCAAGAAGCTAAAAAAGTCATAGAGAGTTTCAAAAATTTTTTGCATTATACTGTCTATAGTTTTAAATCTAAATATAATGAAATAATTAATTATTTTCTTAATTATTTTCCTGTTTTTATTTGTGAATTAAGAGATTTACCAGATATAGTACCTTTAAAAGAAAATATTTTTAATAGATTAATAGTAGATGAATCTTCACAAGTTAATTTACCCGAATTTTTAGTAGCTTTTTTTAGATCTAAAAGGTTTATTGTAGTTGGAGATGAAAAACAACTGAATATAGAAGCTGTTGGCTTGGGATTCTCTTTATCCAGAAAGTTAGATATGTTCATATGGAATAAATTTAAACCCTTTGATTTAGATTATTCTAGAGCATTAAAACTTAATATAGTTGTTTCTAAATCTTCTATTCTTGATTTTTTAATTGAAAATAATTTTCTTGATAATACTAACAAAATAACTCTAAAAGAACATTTTAGATCACTTCCTGAAATAATTAATTTTAATAATAAAAAATTTTATAATAATGATCTTTTTATAATGAAGGATTTACCACAATATAAAGATATAAAATCTTTAATTTGGATTCCTGTACAAGGTTATAGAAATTGCTCTTCTAAAATAATAGATACTGAGCTATCTAAATTAATGGATATTTTAAAACAGTTAATTACTAAAAATATAAAGGAACCTTTAATTTTACAATCTATAAATAAATTAAATTCTTTAGGGATTAATTTTAATTCAATAGGGATTGTTAGCTTTATATCAGAAGGTGTAGCAGCTATAAGGAGTTATTTAATTAATGAATTTTCTGAAGAAAATTCAAAAGATATTTTGGTGGGTACTCCTGAAGAAATACAGGGGCACGAATTTGATATAGTTATAATTCCTTTATTTTTAGATAAATCTGTAAAATCAGGAACTTTTT
>JBMFOW010000216.1:0-1236 GCA_049969455.1 bacterium
GGGGGTGTTTTTATGGTAAATTTAGATTATAATCAGTTATTTTTGGTATTGATTTACGCATTAGTTTCAGATTTAGCTACGGGTTTAGGGGTTATTCCTTTTATATTTTACAAAAATATTAAGGATGATATGTTTGGGATATTAAATGCTTTATCAGGGGGTATGATGGTTGGTGCTTCTTTTATTGTTATAGCTGATGAAGCTTTAAAGTATAGTATTATATTAACAGTTTTAGGATTATTTTTAGGAGCTTATTTTGTTAATTATACTTCTAAGTACTTTGATGAAAAAGAATTGAGTTTTGAGAATTTAAAAGGTAAGCAAGCTAAGATTGCATTTTTGACTTTTATAGTTTTATTTTTTCATAGTTTTCCAGAAGGAGTTGCTATAGGGATGGCTTTTAATAGTAGTGAATTAAAATTTGGTATTATTATGGCTATTGCTATTGCTTTGCATAATATTCCTGAAGGATTAGTTATTACTTTACAGATGTATCCCAGAGGTGTTAGTTTATTAAAGTGTTTTTGGTATTCAGTTTTATCTTCATTACCTCAACCTCTTGCAGCTATTCCTGCTTATCTTATTGGACATTATATTAAATTTACTATTCCTTTAGGGTTAGGTTTTGCTGCTGGATCTATGATTTATTTAACTTTAGCTGAAATTTTACCTGAATCTTTTGAAAGAACTAATAAAAATTCCGTTAGTTGGGCTTTTCTAGTTGGGGTATTTATAATGATAATAATTACCAAATCTCTATAACGAGGATGTATTTTCTCGTTATATTTTTAATATAACGAATGATTTATGTCCAAGTTATATACTAATATATTTACATATAACTCGAGCTTATAGCTCTCGTTATAATGAAGACTGTATATTCGAGTTATATGACAATATAATGAATACAGTATGTCTAAGTTATATAACGGGGATTTATGTCTAAAATTAACTGTAATATATTTATATATAACTTGAAATTAAATATTTTTTTATAAAGATTGAAATATTTATAAATTAAAAAAAGGAAAAATAGAAAATTTAACACTAATTCTAAAAAATTTAAAAGAATTTAAAAAAAATAATATTTTTTCATGCTTTGTATAATATAATTTCTATATAAAGAAAATCAATATACGTTTCTATGTAACGATTTATATCTAAATATAATAATAAAAGGAAGAACCAAAAGACCAGACAAATATTTTATAATTGCTTGACCATAAACAGGTGGAA
>JBMFOW010000217.1:0-1207 GCA_049969455.1 bacterium
AGATCGTGATTATTTATTTGATTCTTTAATTTATTCAATTTCTGAAGTTTATTCAATTTCTGAGAGATTTTATTCATTTAATATAGATCAAATGGATTTTATTAAAGTTTTTGAATTTTTTAAGGATATTAATAATAATCTAAATAATTTAAAAAGTAAAATTTCAAGTGAATTAGATAAAATTGATAATTCCTTAAATACTAAAAAAGAGAGTTTTATATCTTTTAAACAAGAATTAAATAATTATATTAATAATTTTGAAATTATTTTTAATAATTTAAATAAATTAAAGGAAATTTACAATGATTTAGATAGAATTAAAGGGGATTATGAATTGATTCAAGAGTTGTATAATGATTTTGTTTCTAAATCTAAAATTGATGTTATTTCTTTTTTATCTAAAAAGCTTTTTGATTTATTATATTTTAAAACTAATAATGTTATAGAAAAAATAACAGAAGGTAGATATAATTTATTTATTAATGAGAGTATGGATATTTTTATTAAAGATAATTGGTATAGCGTAGATAGGGGAGTAAGGAGTTTATCTGGTGGTGAAAAATTTTTGACTTCTTTATCTTTAGCTTTATCTATTAGTGAGATTTCTTCTAAATCTAAATATCCTATTAAGAGTTTATTTATAGATGAAGGATTTAGTACTTTAGATGTTGATACTTTAAATGATGTTATGGAATATTTAGAAAATTATTTTAATAATATTTCTGATAAGGTTTTAGGTATTATTACTCATATTCCAGAAGTTAAGGATAAATTTAATTATATTATAGAAGTTATAAAGGATAAAAATGGATCTAAAATTAATGTTGTTAATAAGATTTTAGAAAACAGTAAAGTTTAATATTATAATTTATAATTTTATTTAATATTATAATTTTAATTTTAATTTTTTTAAGAAGGTTTTACTGTTTTGCTCTAAAAAAATATAATAGAGATTGTTTTAAAGGAGGAATTTTATGGATAATTTTATTGATTCTATACAAAATTTAAAAAATATGGATAATATTGAAGATATAAAGTCATTTTTAGAAGTTAAAAAGCAAGATTTTAATAAAAATTTAGAATATTTGAATCATTTAATATCATTGAATAAAATAAGTGAAGCTAAAGCTTTTATTGATAATTTAAAATCAGAATACACTTCAAAAAAGGGAATTATTCATAAATTATTATCTAATTTACCTAAAGT
>JBMFOW010000218.1:0-1179 GCA_049969455.1 bacterium
ATATAACTCAGGCATACAGCCTTCGTTATAACGAGAGCTGTAAGCTCGAGTTATATGAAATATATTACATATAACTCGTGAATACATCACTCGTTATATTAACATATAACATCGGACATACAGTCCTCGTTATAAGGGACACAAAAGGGTGTTTAAACTCACCCGAAGCCTCGTATCTGTGATGCGAGGTAGTTCACTGATAAAGAGCTTATTTATATTTTTTTATTTTAAATTTTTCAATTTTATAGATGTTGCTAGATAAAATAAAATTTTTAATTGATAATTTAAAATACATAGAAAGTAGGATAGGATATGAATTTGTGGATAAATTTTTACTAGTATCTGCTTTTATTCATAATTCTTATATTAATTTACCTATTAAAATGAATTTTAATAATCAAGAAGTACTTTTACAAAATAATCAAAGATTAGAATTTTTAGGGGATAGTATTTTAAATTATATGGTGACTATTTATGCTTATGAAAAATACCCGTTTTTTAATGAAGAAAATTTATCATATTTTAGATCTTTAATAGTTAATTATTTGACTCTTTCAAGGATATTAAAATCTTTGGAATTAGATAATTTTCTAATATTTAATTATGAAAGTTTGGGATTTAATAGTATAAGAACTAAGACATATGCTGACTTAATGGAAGCTATTATTGGAGCTATATATTATGATTCTACTAAAAATAAAAATGACTATCAATTGGTTTATATTAAAAATTTTTTTATTAATATTATTTTAAAGAAATTTTATGAGCTAATAGATGAAATAATGATTGAAATATTTGACTGGAAAGGTTTTTTACAAAATATTTTTCAAAGAAAAGGAATGGAAGCTTTAAAGTATGTTACTATTGAAAAAAAGATTAACGAATTTGTTTGTGTTGCTGTTTTGGATAATGTAGAAGTATCTATAGGTATTGGAAAAACTAAGAAGGAAGCTGAAAAGCAAGCTGCTCTTAATTTTTTTATTAATAAATTAAAGAATATTTAATTTATTATTTTTTAATATTAATAAAGGAAATTTATTAAAAATATCTAAAAAATAAAAAAGGAAAAATAAATAAAAAATAGGAGGGAATTTTATGAAAGTATCTGTATTAACTGGTGGAGGAGATGCTCCAGGATTAAAAAAATATCTAAAAAATAAATAAAGAAAAATAAGTAAA
>JBMFOW010000219.1:0-1168 GCA_049969455.1 bacterium
GGATAAAGACTTAAATTAAATACACCACTAGCATATATCTGATATAATTTACTATGCTCATCTTTAGAAATATTCCTATTAAAATAAAGTCTAAATAATTCAGACAATATATCAGAACTTCTTCTATTCAATGTACTTAAAATAACATCTTTTGAAAATAAATTTACAGAATTCATTTTAGCATAATCTTTTATATACTTAAAAATAACCTGATATAAATACTCTGCTTCATCAAATAAAGTATTATCTAAGTCAAAAATCATACATTTAATATCACTAATATTCATTTTAACTTAATTCTTTTCTATTTTTATAAATTCTTCTATATAATATCTTTCCATTCTAACAATCTCTATATCATCAATTTCTTTTTTAATATCAGATATACGTCCTGTAAGAATTGAATGCAAATTTCTTCTTAAACTACCAGATGAATAATATGATAAAATAGATGCTCCTCCAAATCTAGGATTAATATCCAATAAATAGTAATCATCTTTAAATTTCATAAATTGAATATTTATAAAACCCCTAAAAAATAACTTATTACAAATAATTTCACACAAATGTATCAAATTAAAATTCCTTTCTGTTTGGGATACTATAGATATTCCACTATCAATAATAATCCTTTTTCTTGGAACCGCATTTAATAAATTCCCATTCATATCACACAATACATCAACACTATACTCTATACCACTAATATATTCCTGAATTATATATTCATCATTTATATCATTTAAATCCCTTAAAGAATTTATTATGATAATTTTTTGAGATCCTCTACCTTTACGAGGCTTAGCAATATATTTTTTTTTTACATCAAAAACAAATTCCTCTTTTGTAAAAGTTTCTGGCATCTTAACTATATTATTTAAATTACGATAAAATTTATACTTATCAATAATAATATTCATAGTATCAATTGTAGGTGCAAATACCTTAGTATTAATTTTATTTAATTCATTTTCAATTTCTAAAGCTAAAATAATTTCTTGCTCAATTCCTGAAATAAACCAATCAGCAAAGTATTTTTTAGCTAAATTTAATATTACTTCTTTTAGTTCATCACCATTCTCAAAAGAGGGAACTATATGAAAAAAATCTAAGAATTTTGTTATTGATAAAAAATTTCTAATATCTAGACCAACAACAAGGTAATTAT
>JBMFOW010000220.1:0-1062 GCA_049969455.1 bacterium
ATAAAAAATTAACTATCTTTAATTAAATTACTATGTAATGAAATTTTAAGTACTTTTTAAATAATTAAAAAATAAATTTTTAATTATTTATTTTTTAGTTAAAAAAATACATGAAGAAAAAGTTAAGAAATGTTTTGTTTATAAAAAATTACAAATTTAACTATTTTTTATTAAATATTTTTTTATCTTATATGACTTTGTTTTAATGATATATTAATAGTTTCTTTAGTTATTTATATATCATAATTGGATATTAAAAAAGGAGGATATAAAAAATAATTGGATATTAAAAGAGGTTCAGAGGGGGGGATATATGAAAAAAGGTTAACAAAAGGGAGAATAAAAAATATACATAAAAAAGCAAAGTATAAGTCAGCATGTAGCAAATTAGGGGGCGATTTATAGGTGAGAAGCCTAAATAAAAAGTTATCTATTATAATAATTGCTATATTATTTATATTTGCTTTTGTTAATATAGCTTTAACTCATGATAATCATGATAATGAAGAAAATAATAGTCATGTTAAGAAAACAGAAAAATGTGAATGTTGTGCTTCTAAGACATCTAATAGTTCTAATGTAGCAGTTGCTGCTGATTTAAATGTAGGTAATTGGTTTAATCAAGCTTTTCTCAATTTAGTTGATAATAAAAATTATAATTTATCTTTATCTAATGAAGCTTTAGTTTTCTTTTTAAATAAGGAAACTGTAAGAGATTATGTTCAAATCAAGAATTTCCAAAACTGGCTTGCAAAAGAAGGATATAATGATGTTCAGTTTATTGTATTTGTAGCTGGAAAAGATAGTGAAAAAACTCAATTAACTAATCTAGTTAAGGAAAATAAATTAGATATGGCTTTATGGCCTACTTCTACTTTAGTTTCTTCTTTGGGAGTTAATCAATATCCTACAGTTTATTATATTGTTAATAATGTTGTTATGGGTTCAACAAATAAATTAGATCAAGGGCATTTGAAACAATTAGTAGGTTGGTGTAATCATTGTAAATTAACTAAAGCTAAAGATAAGTGCTCTATGAATATGAATCAAAAAGATATGAAA
>JBMFOW010000221.1:0-1052 GCA_049969455.1 bacterium
AAAACCCTAAATAAAATTATTAAAATTAATAATTAAGGCATTTTTTTAATCTTTTCAATAATATTTTTAACATCTTGGATAATTCTATTAAGCTTATCAATTAAATCATATGGTAACTCTTCATCACAATCTGCTTTATTTCTCCGATTTCTTAATTGATCTAATTTTTTAGCAATTTTTTTATAATATTCTTTTAGTTTTTTATGATCATCTGGAGTACCAGTAGGCTGGAATCCTAATTTTTTTGTTGCATAATCTTTAACTATTCCAAAAAGTGAGTAATAAGTCCTACTAATAACAGTTCTATAAGCGGCTTCATCAATCCCTTGATCTCTTAAATTATTGATATTTTGAATAATCCATTCAGATAATTTCAAAAAATCTTCCCAATCAAATTTCATAATAATTGATTATAACAATAACTAATCACTGTTCTTAGGTTTCTTGAAATCAGTAGTTAAACATATCCATTGAATTTTACTATCTAACAAATCTATAATTTCATCTTGTGCATTTTCTAATTTATCCATAAAATAACTATCATATTTTTCTGATCTAACATATATTACAACATACTTATCATCAATTTCAGGATCTTCATATAAACTCAAAGCAATTTCATCATCAGGAAAATACTCTCTAGCAACTTTTATAACTTTAGAAACTACATCTATTAACTCAGGATACTCAAAAAGATAATCATAAATCTTTAAACCCTCTATTTTTATACTATTTTCTACTATTACAGTAATTAATGATAACTTCAACATATTTTTTAATAAAATAGATTTATTAAATAAATCATCATTAGCTAAATCATTAACTAATAAATTATTTAAATCCCCATTATTTTCTTTGTTAATATTTTCCTTTTGAATTAAACTTTGTTCTAAAGTAATAAATCTCATTATTCTCCACTCCCTTAAATCTATCATTATTTAATTTCTAAATTTTGTTTAATGATATCCTGAAAAACCTTTTTTAAAACATCATGTGCTCTATCTAATAAGTTCATTACCTCTTCTTTTTGAATAGTACTAACCTTAGGAATC
>JBMFOW010000222.1:0-1001 GCA_049969455.1 bacterium
TCTTATTCCTTATACAAAAACTCTTAGGTGGTAATGTTAATAACCATTGTGCTAAATCTTCTGATTTATAATTAAACGTATGAAATCCTTTCTGATGACTCGTCCCATTTATAAATATTTCTACCCCATTACTCCTATAGTTTATACATCTATGTATATGACCCATAAATATCATTTCTACTTTCTTAACTAATCCATTTTCATATTCTTCAAACAAACTTAATATCTCACCTGCTAACCTACTTAAACTTAAACCACTTATTTGATTAGAATAAGTTCTTAACCTTACACCATGGGTTAATACTATATTCCAATCCTTTATATTTATCATAGAAGGATCTTTAGCTTCTATAAAATCTATTACTTTATCTTTAACATAAATATCTATTTCTTCTTTTAAAGAAGAAAATATAGAAGGTGTTATGTAATGTTTTGAAGTAGGATCTTTAGTTCCTCTATCATGATTACCTACAAGATAAATTACTTTATCAGGTTCTAATAAATTTATTACTTTTCTATAAAAATTCCTTGCTCTATCTATTGCTTTAGATAATTCTAAATTATTTTCTCTTTGTGTAGTATGTATAACGTTATCTATTATATCTCCTAATTCTATTAAAATTACTTCGTCTATATTCTTAAAAACTACAAAATGATTTAGGATATATTCTAAATTACTTAAAAACTTATCTTCAAAATCATCAGGAAAATTAGCAGTTCCAAAATGTAAATCAGATAATATCAAAACTAAACTTTCTTTTAAAGCTGTTTCTCTTATACTATATAAACTCCTTATAATCCATTCCTTAACCTTATACTTCTTACTTAATTCTATTCTCCCTTTCCCTTTCCTAAAATCTTTATATAATTCCCAAGTTATCAATCTCAACACCTCCTTTAAATCCTTGTATATCTTGCTAAATCTGTAATAAAATCTTCAATAAATATATATGTCATTTCAGTTAAAAAATCCTCATATTCCTTTAATTTATTTTTATTCT
>JBMFOW010000223.1:0-975 GCA_049969455.1 bacterium
ATTGGTGTAGTTTATTTTTAGTATTGATGTTAGTTGTTTTATTTTTGAACAAATGGTATCCTAATATAGATAATCCTAATGGTGCTATTTTCATAAGGAAGCATGCAAAAGCTGTTTCTATTTTTGCTAAAGTTATATCATTTCATATAACATCTTCTAAAAAAATTAAATCTATTTTTAAAATAGATAAATTTAAAGATGAAAATATAGATACTATTATTATTTATTATAAAAAATTACCTTTAATCTTTGATTCTTTTCTTTATTTTATTTCTCTTATTATTGGTACTTTTATTATATTAAAAGATTATAAAAAAATAGATTTAGTGCAGGTTAATATAACTGCTTCTTTAATGTTAATTATTGCCCTTTTTTTTAAACTATTTAAAAAAGTGAAATTTATTGTTTTGGAACATTCAACATTTTATTCTAGAATCACAAATAAAGTAGATAAATTGGATTTATTAAAAAGAATTATTTTATTTTTTATAAAAAAAATAGTTTTATTTTCTGAAGGAATTGTATGTGTTAGTGAATCATTAAAAAATTCTATGAAATCTTTGGGATTTAATAATAATTTTTATGTTATTCCAAATGTGGTTTTTGAAGATTTTGAAAATATTAAAATAAAACAAAATTTTGATGAGAACATTATTAAAATTATTTCAGTTTTTAATTTAAATGATAAAACAAAAAATATAAGTGGTTTATTAAAAGGATTTAGGAAATTTTTAGAGAGTTATGGTCAAGAATTTAAAGATAAAAACATTATACTAGATATTTATGGAGATGGTAAAGATAGGCAAAAATTAGTAAGATTAGCAATTGAATTAAATTTATTAGATAAAAATGTATTTTTTAAAGGGTCTATTGATAATAAAGTTTTAAAAAGTATAATGGGAGATTATGATTTTTTTGTTATGTTTAGTAGAGTTGAGACTTTTTCAGTTGCTACTTTAGAAGCTATGCTATGTG
>JBMFOW010000224.1:0-873 GCA_049969455.1 bacterium
CTAAATATAACAACACATCAAATGGATTATACAAACTATCGCTTAAAAAACTATATCCATTATACCATTCTTTTACTTCTTCTAAATTTATATTTATTAAATAATCTTTAAAATAGTATTCTAATTCTTGTTGGGTATATCCACATATGTTTCCATATCTTTTATCTAATGAGATATCTTCTAATTGATTTAATCCGCTAAACAATGATACTTTTGAAAATTTAGATACACCTGTAATAAAAACAAATTTTAAATATTTATCTAATTCCTTTATAACTGAATATTTTCATATAACATCGGGAATACATCCCTCGTTATAAAAAGCTTTTAGTTCTTTTCAAACTTCTTCTACTTGCTCTTTGTTTTCTATTAAATCAAGTATCGGCTTATCATATTCGTCTATAACGAAGTTATATGAAATATAACGAAGTTATATGGAATACCAACAGTACCGCTTCCTTATTATACTTTTTATTTACTTTTATTATTAAATTTTCTAATAATAATCCAGAATGTTTTAATTGATTATTAAATTCTATTTCAAAATTTTCATAATTTAATTTTAATTGGTTATATACTACTTCATAAAATCTTTCTATATTTTTTATATCTGCTGCAAAATTTATTCTTATTACTGGATAATTTTTCTCCCAATTCCATTTATCATGAATAAACAAATTTTTAAACAATTCTTTTTCACTTTGAAATAAATATTCAATTGTTGATAACAGTAAAGATTTTCCAAAGCGCCTTGGACGACTTAAAAATATATATCCTCCATTTCTTATTAATTCATATATATATTCTGTTTTGTCTATAACGAAGGCTGTATGCCTGATGTTATATGTTAATATAACGAAGGCTGTATGCCTG
>JBMFOW010000225.1:0-814 GCA_049969455.1 bacterium
CGTTTTTATAGGCTCTTACAAGCTCGTCTAAAACAATCTGTGTAGTTCTTGATTGAAGATTTTTTGAATGTAAATTGCCTTTTAATTTGTTATAAAGGTCATACATATTCACTTTAGCCTGTTTATTTTTAAGTAGATATAAAGCTTGGTTATATAGCTTTCCTGCATGATAAGTAAGATAACCTAAAACGACCTTGTATTCTTCAGGAAGATTGTTTAATGATATTGAAAGACATCTCATAATCTATTTTACCTTTCTAAATCTCATTCCTGTATTGCATATAATATATCACATGTAAAGAAATTTTGAACTACTAATGCAGACTCTCTGTATCCTCGCATCACAGATACGAGGTTTTAGAGAGCGGTTTTGATATAAAAACTCAAGAAAGATGTATAATATCTTGTAAAAGGCAAGTAGGAAAAATGGATAGATTAGGGCAATTATTAAGGTTAAACTGGGGTGGGTTTTTATCGCTATGCTAACATGGTTTGCTATACTATTACCTATATTTTTATACCTTGCCTTTTATAGGATAAAGATATTAATTTATATCTTAATTGTAACATTAACATTTCAGGTATCTTCAATCATTAATATAGGTGATTATTCCTTGCAAATCTATAGATTCTTAACTATTCTGATATCTATTTTTTTTCTTATAGAGATTTTGTTAAAAATGAAATTAAAACTTGAAAATAAGATAGTTAAAAAAATTATTCTTTCTGGTTTTGTTTTTTCACTATTTTCTATCTTATATTCTATAGTTGCTCCACTAATTTTTGAAGGTTATCCTGTCTTTCCTGGTGAATT
>JBMFOW010000226.1:0-793 GCA_049969455.1 bacterium
TTAGAATAGCCATTAAAAGCGTTTTTGTAAGCTCTTACAAGTTCATCTAAAACAATCTGTGCAGTTCTTGATTGAAGATTTTTTGAGTGCAAACTACCTTTTAATTTTTTGTAAAGGTCATACATATTCACTTTAGCCTGTTTATTTTTAAGTAGATACAAAGCATGATTGTAAAATTTTCCAGAGTGATAGGTAAGATAGCCTAAAACAACCTTATATTCTTCAGGAAGATTATTTAGTGATATTGAAAGACATCTCATAATCTATTTTACCTTTCTAAATCCCATTCCTGTATTGCATATAATATATCACATTTAAAGAAATTTTGAACTACTAATGCAGACTCTCTGTATCCTCGCATCACAGATACGAGGTTTTAGAGAGCGGTTTTTCTATAAAACCTAACTTTGATAGAACTTCCTGATTTATTTTATCTCTTTCTTTATCAAAAAACCAACCCCATTTATTAAAATACTTAATGGCGCTTTCTATGTGAAATTTTAGCAATTTTTTATTTTTGTAAGAGCCTCTTTGCCACTCGTGGTATATATGCACGTATGGATAGAACACATTTTTTGATACTTTGTATATTCTTCTGGATAAATCTATATCTTCCATATACATAAAAAATCTTTCATCAAATAATCCTACTTTTTTTAGTACTTCAGTTCTTATAAAGAGAAAACTTCCTTGAAAAGCCGGAACTTCCATAATTTGGTTGTATTTTGTAAATCTAAGTTCATGTATTTCATTTCTTTTTTCTATGAATTTTTTAAAGTAGCCAAAATTTAAG
>JBMFOW010000227.1:0-777 GCA_049969455.1 bacterium
CAAGGAGTTTGAGAATTTTGAGCCTTGTCTCATCAGAAAGGGCTTTGAATATCTTCAGCAATTCCTGCATTATTCCATCTCCTGCTTTATAAACTCTTTCACCTTCTCTAGTGATGGCAGAGGTTTCCCCGAATGCTTGAGCTTTCCATTAACAACAAGTCCTGGTGTAGACATTGTGTATCTCATAATCTCCTGAATATCAGTAACCTTCTCAATCTTTGCCTCAATACCGAGTTCCTTTACAGCCTTCTTAGCCATCTCTGCCAACTTTTCACAATTTGCACAACCTGGCCCTAATACCTTGATCTCCATTTTTATTCCTCTTGCAACGATTAGAAATAAAATAGAATCTGTAAAAAACTGTGGCTTAAATTATTGGATTTACCTGTTTTTTTAACAAATTCTTCAGGAAAGAAGATAGAATAGCCTAAAAGAAGGTCCCAAGTTTTATTAAATTTTTTGTTCCAAATAAAGTTGATTTCGTGCCCTAATTCTTTTCCTGATTTTCCAGTTTTATCTCTTCGCCAGACTCCACTCGGAGAATACCAGGCATCTTTTTCTTCATCAAGAGTAAAATAATGATACTCAAATCTTAATGTTTGAGTTTTAGAAGGCTCTAAAACAGCCTCAATCCTATGCTCTCTTAAATTTCTCCAGAAAAAAATTTGCATCCATCCTCCATAAAGAGTGGTATCTGCACCACTAAATATACCATCAAAGGTTTGATGTTTACCGTCTTTTGGATCTTTATCTCCTGAACCAACCACATACTGAATT
>JBMFOW010000228.1:0-742 GCA_049969455.1 bacterium
CTGATTAGATTACTACCTTAAAAAAAGAAAAAAGAAAAAAATAAGTAAGTAAGCCCGAAAGACCATAAAGAAGTAGAGAGAGAAAAAGAAGCTCTTAGAGAGATGTTTTTTTTGACAGTCCTACAAAAAGCTATTTGAAAATTAAGACGGTCAAAAAAAAATATGTTAATAGCACCTTTATATCTTTCTTGCATTTTTTGGTCTTACAATCATTGGTATTACTACCTCTTTTTTATATATTTAAAATTGGTATAAACCTCTTTAATTTTTTTAAATAAAATTGGTATAAAAACCTCTTTTTTTAAAAAAATAAAAAATGGTAAAACAACCTCTTTTAATTTTTTTAAGATGGTCTATAACCTCTTTGATTTCTTTTTTAGCCTGTGCAAGATACCCCCTTCGGGGGACACATTTATTTTAGGGCGCAACTATGCAAAACCTATCGGTTTTGCAGATTAAGTTAAAAAGGTAAAAAGAATTAAAAAGAAAAAAAGAGATAGTTAAAGAAGATAAGAGATTTTTTTTTGACGGTCAAAAAAAAGCTTTTAGATGCTATAAAAAATAAAATAAAAAAATAAAATAAAGTTTATCAATTATTTAATTAAGTTAATTAAAGTTAAAATAAGTAAAGAATTGATAAAAGAGATTTTTTTAATAGTGAAAAAAAAATAAATCTTTATCAATCATTTAGTTAAGTTAAATAAAGAAAAAATAAATAAAAAATTGATTTAAGTTATTTATC
>JBMFOW010000229.1:0-733 GCA_049969455.1 bacterium
ATATTTTTTTTCTTTATGTTCGACATTACCTCAGATGATTGAGACACATATTAATCTTTATAACTCTTTTTCTTCTTTTGTATTTTTTTAATTTTTGTCTATCATATTGTCACCCATTGTGAAAGTGCTTCATCACTTAACGGGTGAAAGTGTCATCTTTTTTATATGTGCCCAAATTAAATTAAATCTGAGTTTATCCAAGAAAAATACAAGGAAAATTTGGAGAATCACTTAAATTAGGTAATATTTTATTACCACCAATAGTATTTTTACCATCTAATATTTCTATTCTCATATCGTATCTTCTTCAAGTGGCAATGTATCTCTTTAGGCTTTATAACAAATTGCTCTCTAAAACCTCGTATCTATGATTGAAAATATTTAAAAATCTATTAATTTTTGCATTTTTTTTTGTATAACATATATGGGAATACAAAATATAAAGGTGCAGTCCATGGAAGAGGGTAAGTTTGAGGTAACGGACGAACAAATAAAAAAGATCATTGATATATACGAAATTTTAGATTCCATTGCTCAGTCTATTGATATTCACGATGAGATCTACGAGCGTATCCGCACACTTGAAGAGGAAAATGAACGGCTCAGTGTAACACTTCAGGATATGCTTACACGCCAAAAAGGTATTAGATACTAATAACTGATTTTATAGATATCTCTTGACAAACTTAAATGTTTATATTATATTATATTTAAGTGAATAGGCAAAGAACCT
>JBMFOW010000230.1:0-731 GCA_049969455.1 bacterium
ATGCTGCGGTTTTTTCTAAATATTTTTCTCGCGTTTCTTTGACTGGCTCAAAAGCATAAACAATGCCACCTAAAAAGATGCTAAAGCAGAAAAAAGACCAATATTAGCGCCAGCATCAATTACAACATCTCCTTTATTTATTTGAACATTTTGATATAAATAAGGACCCTCACC
This sequence comes from bacterium, assembly GCA_049969455.1. Classification (GTDB taxonomy): domain Bacteria; phylum DRYD01; class DRYD01; order DRYD01; family DRYD01; genus CAKZQG01. Next base: position 175 of record JBMFOW010000230.1, read on the forward strand.
ATGAACATAGGAATAATCATTAAAAAGATAGGGATAAATAAAATCAATAAATTCTATAATAAATGTCCTGCGAGCATTAATAGAATCATTTTTTAAATCAAATATTTTAATCCCTTTAAAATTTAAATAATTATTATCTAAATATTGTTTTGATAATGTATTATATAACTTATCAATAGCATAACCGTTTCCAATAAAATAAGTATCTAATAAGTATCTATCATAAAATGTAAATCTACCTTTGATAAAATCTTTAATTATAATTAATAAATCATTAAAATACATTCCTCCGGGTAGTCGTGCTTTTATTTTTTCCAACATAATATTATATTATATTTTATATTTTTGGATGGCTTTCTTATGAATTAATAAAAATACTCCGATAATAGCGAAATAAATTAATCCGCCGCCTAATACTTTAAGAAAAACATTAAGGTTGTATTTGGCGCCTAAAAGCAAAACCATACTCATTAAAATAGTAGCTAAAAGAATTATAACAAAATATTTGAAAAAGGAGAAATTAAAAAGTTTTAAAGGAGTAAAACGTTTTACTAAGT
>JBMFOW010000231.1:0-679 GCA_049969455.1 bacterium
GCCATCAAAGGAGATTTAAGAAGGCTTAGACTTGACTTCGACCAATTCGTCATCGTAGGAGGACTATCCTACTATATCCCAGCTTCCTCTATAGAAACAAACAAACCATTCTTTATCCCAGAGAAAGAAGGAGAATTTTACACAGTAAAAGGTATGAATAGATTGACCGGTTTAAGTTCTATAGATTTTGGTTTTGGTGATATAAAGATACTGAAAAAGTAAAAAAATAGCAGTAATGTGAGCAAAAAAGTGAACTACCTTGTATCTGTGATACGAGGTTTTAGAGAGCGGTTTTTCTATATAAAGATATTGCACTTCTATTTGTGTATGTGCATAATTTTTTTGTAATTAAATTGCAATTCATATTGTATATACGATAATAAATCATATATTATTAACAATTATTACGTAAAGTTGTCGTAAACTCAAATTACATAATATAAAGTGATATAATAACTGTTATGAGCAAGGTAAAAGTTGCTAAGATTAATAAAAAAGGTCAGATTACTATTCCTGCTGAATATAGGAAAAGATTAAAACATAACGTCGTAGAAGTCTATATTGATGAAGACAGAATAATCATAAAGCCTGTTGAGGATTTAGGCGGCATATTAAATGAGTATGCTATAAAAGATAAGCCTATAGATAAAGTAATAGATATGGAAAATAGTGTTGCGAG
>JBMFOW010000232.1:0-637 GCA_049969455.1 bacterium
TACCTCATAGGCATACAATTTTCCATTTATTTTTTGGTGAACGATATAGGACATTGTTAATAATAATAACAATGTTAGTAATAAACATTTCTATCAAAATACCATCTATGAAAAATTGTGGCTATTATTCAAATAATATTGTTATTAAAATTTCGGGAGATTAGGATTTATCTTAAATATATTTTTCTTTTTTTAGAATTTCATCAGACATTTAAACAAAATTTATAACTCAATTTAGAACATCCACGTGTTGAATTTAATCATGATGATCAATTGGCTCAACTTTGGGCAGAAATTTATGGCGGTTGTGTTTTCTTGATCTTAAGTAAAGACAATGATTATTATTTGATGGATCCTCCTGCTTGTGATAAATATCACAAAAAATGGAATAATTGAGAGGTCAGAATTTGTAAATATGATGGGAAATAAATAATATAAATAACTATAGTTTTGCGTTTTAATTTATATCCATAAAATATATAAAATTTTAAAATCTCCCACTGCAGAGATTTCTATTGATATTTTAAACTATATTTTTATAATAATGTCATTTAACCGAATCCTATTTTTTTCTGAAGTATTTAAAATAATGTTTTTCTTTTTTATTTAGTATTCTAAATTTATAAAATCGCAAAAC
>JBMFOW010000233.1:0-608 GCA_049969455.1 bacterium
GGAGTAGGGGCAGTGTGAACCTGCCTGTGGTGATAAGGGACATCTTAGAATGTCTAAACTCATCCGAAGTTTCGTATCTGTGATACGAGGTGCTTCACAAACTTCTCAATGAAATTATTTTCATATGTTTAATAGATAGCATACTTTTGACATTTCAATATTACAGCAACTAAAAATTAAACTACTCTTCTACTATCACAATATCTTCATCTTCTTCTTTATCTTCAAATGTTGTCATATTACCTTCTTTATCAAATATAACAAATTCTCCGTTCTTCATTGCAACATAGTATCTATACTGCCCTTTAACTAAGCCATGTCTATCTATCCAATCAAGCCATTCTGGAGATATCATTTTTCCATCTTTATCAAAGATAGCAAATTTCCAATTTTTCCTTGCAATGTAATAATCACTTTTACCAGATACTAAACCAGATGGTAAGATATCATCATAAAACTCAGATATTCTATTCCCATTTATATCAAATATCGCGTATTCTCCATTTTTCTTTGCAATATAGTATGGACTTTGCCCTTTTACTAAACCAGCCTCATCAAATAAAAAATCATACCACTGAGTTATCCTCTCCCCATCTTTATTAAAAATC
>JBMFOW010000234.1:0-600 GCA_049969455.1 bacterium
CTTATTATTTCCTTTTTAGTGTCCTCGTCTATCACCTTTGCCATTATATTCACCCTATATATCCTTATTATTAAACTAATATATAAACATTTAAAATTCTTTCTAATTTATGCATAAAATGTGAATATCCAAATTGATAAAAATTTCAAATTATTCAAAATAAAACATATAAAAATGAGAATGAGTTGCTCGTGGATTATCGATATTTTTAATTTGAAGTTGAGAATTTTCACATATATCTATTTTTAAAATTTTACAAGGGATATGCACTATTGTTTACATTATGATTGCAATTAAAGTTCAATATTTGTGCATAAAAAATGCAAATAATATGCATATTTGTGCAATTAAAAGGAAAAAATATGCAACAAATATGCATCTCCTGTTCATATAAAAAGCATTATGTGCTATTTCAGAATGTTCTTCATATTGATAAGAAAAAGTATCATACCGGTAGGTTTTTAAATTTATTTTATTTTAAGTCATTGAATGATCTTTGGAAAACAGGATGCAGGAATAAAATCAAGCCTTTTGCATTGCCCTGTGGAGAAATTTGATCGCCTATTCTTTTCATTGATGGATCATCTGAACAATCTTTTT
>JBMFOW010000235.1:0-578 GCA_049969455.1 bacterium
GTGCAAAATTGCTATGGTGTTGTCGGTGGTGGTAGGAATGGTGGTAATGGATATAATAATGCTGGCACTGTGTCTTCTGGTAAGTTTCTTTATATTTTTGGAAATGGTCAAGACGGGTATGTTATTATTAGTTGGTAGCTGTTTAGCAGGAGGCATTTTATGAGGAAAATCAAATTAGCGAAAATTATAGCAGGGTTAGCGTTAATAGCTACAGTTCCATCTTATGCTGGGACGGTGGTATCTGGGAGTGCTAATAATAATAATAATAATAATACTAATACTAATACTAATAATAAAACTGGTAATAATACTAGTAATGATACTAGCGGTTGCAAACATGGATATGTGAAATTTGAGTATACTGGTGATCCCCAATATTTTACTATTACACCAGAAATAGAAGCTTGTGGATACTTATACTTTACACTTGTTGGTGGTGGAGGTGGTGGTCCATATGGGGGTAGTGGTGGTTTGACTACAGGTGTTATTCCAGTATCTGCTTTGTCTGCTAAAACACTTACAGTTATAGTAGGTGGTGGGGGAGGTTTTTATGATAAAGGTTTTTTTACTGTTAGCAG
>JBMFOW010000236.1:0-568 GCA_049969455.1 bacterium
AGATGAATTTACATTAGTTAAATTTGTTGGTATTATATTAATAGTAGATGCATAAAATTTATTATTGTTTACATATAGCTTAAAGTAAAGTTTATAAATGTTTAGTTTATCTAATGAATCTGTAAAACTATATTTTTTTGTCATTAAATCATAAACTAGATAAGTTATAGTATTTCCATTTTCTGTTGTTGTACTAACGTTATTAGCTTTAATATAAAATCCAATATTAATCCAATCATTATTAGTATAGTATCCTGAAATTTGTATTAAACTGTTTTCTTCATCTAAGTATCCACTTATATTGGTACGTATTTTGAATAAAGAAGGATTTAAAAATTCTAGCTTTTTCATAATTTGTTTGCTTTATGTATTTTATGCAAAAAAATTAATGAGTAACTTCTTTATTTTGTGTAGAATACATTAATAATAATACTAAATCTTGAAATCCTCTTGCATATTGCATATAGTTTACATAGACATTAGCAAATGTAGGATCAGTTTGTACTAATGTATTTATTTGCTTAGAAGTATCAACAAATTGTAATATTAGATTTCTAGCATTTTCATC
>JBMFOW010000237.1:0-559 GCA_049969455.1 bacterium
CTGATACCCCGTTAAAGTATATGCTTAATAACTCTTTATCACAGCTAAAGTTGTCATCAGTTAAGTATGGATTCATTTCTGCAACTAAACCTTTGTTATTTTTCTTACAAGTAGCATTAGCTATATCTTTAATTTTTTTATTTAGATTTTCGTTGTCTTTGACACCATTTATTAATGCTGGTGTTTTACAAGCAGAATCACAACTTTCTATACTACCACTTCCTTCTATGTTTAGATTTGTTAAGTTACACATAACTGCAGCTGCGTATTTAGAATTTATATTTTGATTTATAACTACAACTTTTGATACAGTAGTACCTGCGTAAGTTCCAGTAGATTTTATTAGGCATGAATTACCTTTCTTGACTGTGTTTACAGTTATACCGTCCCCGTAGTTAGGACTAATTTTTTCACAATCAATATTTAATATATCTTGAAATGCTCTCATTATACCGTAATCGGCTCTTTTTTCTGCAACTTTATATTTTACGTCTGCATTAATCATAACGTTTCCGTAGTAGTTTACAAACACGGCTGCACTTCCTAAGGCAAATATTAC
>JBMFOW010000238.1:0-552 GCA_049969455.1 bacterium
GCCACCCTTTTATTTTTTATATTAAAACCTATCATTATATCAAAACCTAAGAAAAATATATAATCTTACTATCAGAATAAACAAAAAGTTAATTCTCCAAAAATTTTAGAAACTATAGAATTTTTTCCAGAAGAAGGCAAATATCATTATGATGGCCATCGTTTATGCGGGATTTTAATGTCGCCTCAAGAATCTAAAAATAATAAAAATATTTGTCCAAAATGCGGCAAACCTTTAACTATTGGCGTGATGAATCGGGTGGAGCAATTAGCTAATCGACCTTTTGATTTTTTTGATCCTAAAAGACCGCCTTATAAAAAATTAGTAACTTTAGATGAAATTATTGCTGATGCCTTAGGGGTTGGAAAGGCCACCAAATCAGTTTTAAAATTTTATAATGATTTAATTTTAAATTTCAATAATGAATTAAATGTTTTATTGGACGCACCAATTTCAGAAATAAAAGCAGTTTCTAATGATTTAATTGCTGAAGGCATAAAAAGAGTTCGGGAAGGAAAATTACATATTATTCCGGGTTATGATGGCGAATAC
>JBMFOW010000239.1:0-545 GCA_049969455.1 bacterium
AATAGCAAAATATATTCAAAAGCAAATTAAGTATCTTGCTAAATATGATGAACTATTTAATCCTGCTATCTTAAATGTAAATCAAACAATATCTACAACATTCAATAACAATAATCTATTTAATTCTAATACTAATGCTAATAACAATAATGCATTGTTTAAATCAACAACATCTAATAATACAACATCACAAATGCAAGTTGATATAAATGCATTAAGCGATAAATTAGTAGAAGCATTAGTTCCAAAATTAGTAAATGAATTAACTCCAATTATAAGTAAGCTAGTTAATGATTTAATAAATGAAGTTAAAGCTAATTCCAGCATATTAGCAAATACTACAATTAGTAATAAACAAATAGAAGAGCAAAATATTGAAGATGATTTAATGTTAACAAGCGAAGAAATAGAAGAACTAAAAGATTTTTAATTTTTTGCAAAAAAATAAATTAATGTTTAGTTTTTATTGCTTCTATTAAGTTTCACTATTTTAATACTATCTTTAGTTGGCACATAAATAATCTTCTGTTTAAGATCAACAATAC
>JBMFOW010000240.1:0-543 GCA_049969455.1 bacterium
GTTGCGAGCCTACCTATAAGGAATTGAAACAGTTTGAGTTGCTGATAATACAGCATCGCCTTGCCGTTGCGAGCCTACCTATAAGGAATTGAAACACGCTCACTATGTCTATTAGTTTGATTTTATTGCGGTTGCGAGCCTACCTATAAGGAATTGAAACTATTGGAATATGAAGCAAGATAAAACTGCTTCTGGGTTGCGTGCGAGCCTACCTATAAGGAATTGAAACGATGATGGCGATTTATGGGTCTCATTTACGAAAGACAGTTGCGAGCCTACCTATAAGGAATTGAAACCTTTCTTTCTTTCTTCTTTTCTTTTTCTTTTCTTTTTGTTGCGAGCCTACCTATAAGGAATTGAAACTTTACAACTGATACATTTTTTTGTATCTCTTCTTGCTTGTTGCGAGCCTACCTATAAGGAATTGAAACTTTTAATTGTTTTTTCAACTTTTTTAATCTGGATTTTGTTGCGAGCCTACCTATAAGGAATTGAAACTACAATGTTTTTCAATGTATTTAATAAAAATATCAGTTGCGAGCC
>JBMFOW010000241.1:0-537 GCA_049969455.1 bacterium
TTTTTATTTCTCTTTTTTTTAACTTAACTTACTGCTTAAGGGGTTTTTACCCCCAAACCCTATTCCATCTTTTTTATTTTTTTTTAGATTTTATTAGAGTTTATTTTAAAGTTTTAAGTAAAAAATTTTTATAAAAAATTTTTATTGACTTTTGTCAATTTTTATTATACTTTTTGTTTACAATTTCAAAATGTAAAATTTGTAAAAATTTTATTACAAAATTATTAAAAAATTGTTAAAATATCAATTTTTATTGACTTTTATCAATTTCATTTTTTCCACATTGACTTTTATCAATTTTTTTTAATATCTCTTCTATTTTTTTACATTTTTTTAACATAACTAAAAAATTTTTTTGTTAAAAATTTGTTAACTATTTTGTTAATTTTTTGTTAACTATTGACTTTTATCAATTTTTTTGAATATTAAACAAAAATTTTAAAATTTTTAATTTTTTTGAAATTTTAGGATTTATCCACATACCCCTGGTAATTTATCCACATATTTTAACAAAGTTATCCACATTTTATCCACATG
>JBMFOW010000242.1:0-534 GCA_049969455.1 bacterium
AGTTTTTTCTTTAGGAAGTTTAAGTGCTTTTACTATGTTTCTCTTAGAAAAAGATAAAAAGATAAAGTCGTTATATTTTCTACTGTTTATCATTTTTTCTTTTTTTGTGTTTTATACGGGTAAAAGAAATCCTATTTTAGGAATAACTTCATCTTATCTTATACTGTTTGTATTATTGATAAGGTTTAGGGGAATAAGTAAGAAGTTTATATATGCTTTATCTGGAATATTTTTAGTTTTAGTTACTGTAGGAACTTTTATTGCAGTTGAGAAATTTCCAAAGTATAAGCTTTTGTCTGAAGTAGTTTTTCAGGGTAAGGAATTATCTGAAAATGAAATTAACGAGTTTTCAAGTTTAAGGTGGCAGATAGGTAAAAAAGGTCTTGAAGTTATAAAAAAAGATATAGAAAACGGAAATTACCTACCTTTGCTTATAGGTCATGGATATGCTGCAGGAACAAGATTAGACCCTCCTTCTCCTGTAGGAAGGTCTTACGAATCTATCTTTTTAATATCTGAGTTGATAAATATAGG
>JBMFOW010000243.1:0-532 GCA_049969455.1 bacterium
GGGGCACCCCCTTTTCAACGGTTGATGGGGGCTTTTACACTCTCGATTGGCTCAGAATCTTTCGCATTTGTTTTTATAACTTTTCTACAAATTTTTTATCGCTTTAATTTGTCTGTAATTTTTTAATAATTTTATAATGAGGTTTCTTTTCTTTAAAATTTTTAAAATCCTATATTATTCAAAATTCTTGCTGAATTTAATTAAGTTTTATTAATTTTTGTTTTTATTTGTTCTAATTTTGTATATTTTTTTTATAATTTTCTTGTGGTAGAATATATACCACAAATAAAAAGAAGGAGGTAATATGAGACGAAAAATTTTTTCGGTATTGGTGGCGATTGCAATGGTTGTATCTCTCATTGCACCACTTGGAAATGTGGCGAAAGGGGCTGCATCTCTTTCTATTGACTATTATCCTGTTTATCTGCCTAAAGATGGTACGAGTGGAAACGCTAATGGAACACCTATTGCTTTCCACTTTACACTAACAGGAGCTGCTGCTGGCACATACAAATACGGGGCTTGGATATAT
>JBMFOW010000244.1:0-523 GCA_049969455.1 bacterium
CGACTTATCGATAATAAAAGTGATTCAATAAAAGCCAAAATAGAGGATTTCAGATTAAGACTAAACTATCTTGGATTTAAACCTTCGGAAGTTTTTTATTTTAAAATTTATTTTACAAGGTATCTTCTGCGAAAATTTATTGAAACTATAGGACTTAAAATATTAGTTGATTTCTACAGAAAGTTAAGGAAGTATTACTTATTTAAAAAAACTTAAAGTAAAAGTTACAAAAGTGGTATTATACCACAAAGTTGGTGCAAGCAATAATGGAGAAGTCAGCGAATTTAGTGCTTACTGGGGTATGAAAAATAGGATTAAATTTATCCTTAAATTAGGATTCATAAAAAAGTTAACATCTTTGTTTTTTGTATTAACAACAAGATTAGTAAAATTTCCATATTTTTTATTAAAAGGTAAAAAGTACTTAATAAAAGCACAAATTAAAGGTTTTTTGCATGCCTGTTCTGATTAACACTAAAAATTTGTTTCATAGTTTTTTACTTATACTTCTTTTTATAGGATG
>JBMFOW010000245.1:0-522 GCA_049969455.1 bacterium
CTCTTCAGACGCACGCTTCAACATCAGACTCAAGCTAAAGGACGGAAAAACTATCTACATCAACAATGCTTACCTTGTGGCAGTGGAACTACTGTAGATAACAATTTGTTGTCTCCCGTTTAAACAGCCTTGTTTATAGAAAAAAACCGCTCTCTAAAACCTCGTATCTATGATACGAGGATACAGAGAGCCTGTGTAAGTAGTTTAAAATAGAGAATATGAGATGCCTTTCAATATCGTTAACCGACCTTCCTAAAGAATACAAAGTCGTTTTAGGCTATCTTACTTATCACTCTGGAAGGCTCTACAATCAAGCTCCATATCTACTCAAGAACAGACAGGCTAAAGTGAATGTCTTTGACCTTTACAACAAATTGAAGGATACTCTTCACTTAAGAAACCTTCAATCAAGGAGTGCTCAGATTGTTTTAGACGAGGTTGCAAGAGCCTACAAAAACGCTTTTAAAGGGCATGCTAAGTTTCCCAAGTCCAGACCAAAAAACAAACCACACAGAACCTTGA
>JBMFOW010000246.1:0-521 GCA_049969455.1 bacterium
ATAGAATGGTTTATTGCATTAGTTACTGCATTATTTATGTCGAATATTAATACAACAAAAGCTTTAATATTGATAATGTTATTAATTGCACGTATTATAGCATTTGTAGTTGGTTTAATCTTCACTAAAGATAATACACAAGAAAGTATAAATAGCTAATTTTTTTGTATATTTAACAAAAACAATAAATTATATTCTATAAGTATCTCCCGAGTTTAAACAAAATAGGGAGTAGTTGTAAAAATGCTGTTAATTATACAGTACAAAACGAAGTATTTATTTTTTACTAACAAATACGTTAAATTATATATTATAAGTAATCCTCAATTCTTAGTAGATAGAGGATAGATTTAAAAGCTTAGATAATTTAAGTCGCTTTGATGATAATTTTTTTTGCTAAAAAAAATAAAACCTACTCAATCTTCATATCAAATGTAGTATCTGTTTCTAAAGTGCATTTGTTTTTGTAAAAGCATGTTGAACAAGCATACTGATTTTTGTATAGCTTATTATTTTCGAGT
>JBMFOW010000247.1:0-519 GCA_049969455.1 bacterium
TATAATACTTCAAATTATTATTTTTTATTCTATGATTGGAAATTAAATGAGGTTCAAGTATTTGAAAAATTAAAAAATCAAGATAAAACACTTTTTGAAACAATCAATTTTTTAGTAGATAATCATATTACTAAAATTATTGTAAATAATACAAAAGATTTTGATAATTTAGAATCTTTAAGAAGAAATATAGTATTACCAATAGAAATTCAATAGGAGTAATTTATATGTCTAAAATTATATTTGTAAACGATCCGGCGGCTACTTCTGGCGGAGCTTTAACAATTTTAAGGCAGTTTTTGGATGGGATTAATAAATATTCTGATAAAACTTTTGTTTATTATGTATTTTGTTCTTTAGCGGAATTAAAAGAATACGAGAATGAAAATATAAAAATTATTAATGATGTTAAAGCAAAAAAGTGGTTTGAGAGAATCAAATGGGATTTATACGGATTAAAAAAGTGGAGCAAAAAACATAATATTAAAGCTGATTTAATTATTTCTTTACAAAATACTG
>JBMFOW010000248.1:0-517 GCA_049969455.1 bacterium
TGAAACGGTTTTTGCTTTGTTTTTCAAATAGTCCAGACGTTCTAAGTCTTGAATATCTTTAAGTTTTTCTGAAATATCACTTAAATCAATATCAGAGAATCTTAAACTTAAAATATCTAGTATAGCTTCTACTTTACCTTTTAAAATACCTTCCTGAATACCTCGTATATACAGTGGGTCTTCCAGTATTTCTTCTTTTGTGAGAAGAATTTTCATTTTTTCAACCTCCAGAGCTTGTTTTAATAATTTCCTTCCTCTTAACAGGTTCAAATCCAGATATGATTTTAACAAAGTTAGTGGGAAGTTGACTAAAAAGTTCTTTTAAAGATAAATCGTATGACTGCTTTTGATTGTTTGTTTCCATCATACTCCAAAGTTTTAAAAAAGATTATACAATAACTGTTAAAATTGGTGTAAAATTTTTATATGAAAAAAGCTATTTTTATACCAGCCAGAAGAAACTCCACAAGGTTAAAAGATAAACTCTTACTTGAAGTTAAAGGTAAACCAGTTATAG
>JBMFOW010000249.1:0-516 GCA_049969455.1 bacterium
CTATGATGGATTTAAGCTAATAAGATATATAGCTTTACATCTTAAATTTCGGTCTTTGATTTTGGTCTGGTTCTTGTGGTCGTGTCCGTATCTATATTTAAGATAAGTCAAGTGTGTTTTTCTATTTTTTTAAAAAATCTCTATTCCATTTTTAAAAAATTTTTATCTTTTTTAATCAGAATATTGGAATAAGAGGAAATATATTTATCTATGAAATACTTAGTTCTATTCCAAAATTCTATTCCGCCGTGTGAAAAAAGGGGGAGAGGGGTAAAAATTTTTTTGAAAAAAATTTAGATGCCTCTTCCTTTTTAAGAAAAAAAAAACGGAATATCGGAATATTAATAAAAAAAATTAAAATAAAATATTAATAAATAAAGATTTTTTTCTATTCCGTTTTCTATTCCGTTTCTATTCCGTTATTCCGTTTCTATTCCGTTATTCTAAAATGAGATTAAAAGATAAATAAGCTTGTGATGTTCAGAGCCTATGATGGATTTTTTTTTGACTGTTAAG
>JBMFOW010000250.1:0-504 GCA_049969455.1 bacterium
GCATTTAAGCAAAAAATTAAATTAATACATCTAGCAAAACTCTTACTATAGAATTCTTCATTTTGCTATTAAAATATTCAGTATATGTTTGTAAATATAAATTATAATTAACTGGATTAAAAGTATTGATAACACCATTGCTAAGATTATATAATGTTATTAATATATACTTGAATGTTGCTATATCATAATGGTATTTTTTATACGTAAATATTCTTTCTTTTGTAAATGAATTATATAATATAATTTCATTTTTTGTTTCAAAGCTTAGGATATAAGTTTTATAAATATAACTATCATATACAATATCAGTTCTTGGTATATCAATGTTTAGTTTAACTAATTTATCACCTATAGGAAATATGTAATGTTTGTTATTAGGATTAATTAAATATAGATTGGTTGATAACATATAAAATTTTGTATTTAGATTATTATATAATGGTTTATTAAGATTTTGCATAGAATAAATACTTAATGATTCTAAATTGTTTTTATATGTAT
>JBMFOW010000251.1:0-502 GCA_049969455.1 bacterium
CTCTTTTTCTAACTAATAAGGGATATAAAGTAGAAATTTTGTATGTTTTGGGAAATTATAGAGAAACAAAGGAAGATATAGAATATTGGCAAAAATTTTATGAAAAAATCGGCATAAATTTTATACCCCTTAAAGATAAGAAGTTTGAAAAGGTAGCTTCTCATTTATATAGAGACTATGCTTATAAGGTTTATCTTTGGCTTAAAGAAAATCAGAGAAGATACAAAATAATTATTTTTCCTGAGTGGCAAGGAAGTCTTTATTATGTTTTACTTGCTAAGAAAATTAGTTTAGAATTTTTAAACAATATATTTGTGGTTAATACCCATAGTCCTGAAATGTGGGCTTATCTTGGAAATTATAAATTACCTGATTTTGTGGATTTAGTTGAAAGAGACTTTATGGAGAAGAAATGTATAGAATGGGCTGATGTTCTTGTTAGCCCTTCAGCATATTTGTTAAATTGGATGAAAAAGTGTGGATATATTTTTCCCAAGGAATC
>JBMFOW010000252.1:0-500 GCA_049969455.1 bacterium
GAGAAATTTACGGGGGGAAGGAACTTCTTCGAACTACCGAAGGAAGAGCAATTGAAGGTTTGCGAAGAAATATTGAAACTAATCTCTCCAGATTATTCTGAACAATCAAAGACAACCCAGAAGGATTCACCCTCAAAATAGACGGAACCCCCGCTACAAGTGGTTATGCAGTTTCTCCATTTAAAGAAAGAGAAACGATTTTAGATTTTGAAAATCTTAATAAGGAAACATTAGAAAATTTTTTGCTTAAAAATAAAGATATTTATGCTACCAGAAAAGATGCCTATATAGGTGGTTGGCTTACAAGAAGTTGCTGAATACGAACAAAAAGCACAAGAAATAGTTAATAACCAAATTAATAAACTAATAAAATAAAAAAACTATGTTTATCTTTCTTAAAGTTTGTTTAACAATCTATGGAATTTTGTATATAGGAATGATAATTATGGGTCTAATACAATACCTAATTCGTCGTCTTAATAATAAAGATTAGGACACAG